>JALUXZ010000137.1 GCA_027018935.1 Mariprofundaceae bacterium | reverse complement strand
ATTATAGAGACTCGATGTGTAAACCCTGCTGTCAATGCGACCATCTTTCCAGGCACCGCTATCAATGCTATCGGCTCTGCACGCCAAGTCATCAGTAACTGGTATTGGTCTGCATCTCCGGTGAGCTATTCTCCCACAGAAGCGTGGCTGCTCGATTTTTCAACTGGCAGCAACAAGCGGACCAATAAGAAAGGTAAACTCAACCACTATACGCCTACATCTCGCGGCGGTTTCTATGTGCGTTTAGTTCGCGGCGGTCACTAACGGCTCCATAGCTAAGGAGACATTTGTATATAACCAACATATGCACGGAGGAATTTGGGATGCTGTTGTTGTCGTGATTGGGACTATAATTATGGGGACATAATACATAATTAAACCTATTCATAAGCCTAGAGTGGCAACTTTCTAACACAAAATCAAAAATTATATATTACGCACCCATAACTCGGTATGGGTCGTGAAGGCATTCATTCTGCCATGCTTGAAATGAGTGTTGAAAAAATGATTATAACACGCCAATTGTAACCTAAAACACCTGTATTTTTACGATTTAACCTTACACAAATATGAATAGCCAGAGCTTATCTTACTTTTCCACAGGGTAACCAGCAGCACGCCAACCACGCATACTTGCAGGAACATTTTCTACACTGCCAAACCCTGCATTCACTAGCATCTTGGATGCCTTACCAGCACGTACCCCTGACTCACAATACACATACAAACGCTTACCTTTGGGCACTTCAGACAAACGCTGCTGTAATTGCTGAACAGGAATATTCACAGCATCAGGCACATGCCCTGCTGCATACTCTTTGGGCGTGCGTACATCCAAAAAGACAAATGGAATCGGCGAGTCTTTACCCTGTTTCCAATGCGCATAGGCATGCTCAATAGATGTATTCTCATAACCACTCACTGTTTGCTCACCCTCACCACAGGCGGAAACAGCCAATGGTAAAGCTAGCATCATAAGCAGTAATAGTGTTTTGATCCGTTCCATCATCATTCCCCTTTATCACATGGCTTGCATGTCGTTGCCCCCAACAAAGCATACGCAGGACAAAATTTAATGCTCGCTGTTAGAATCAAAATCGCTCCCACCACATCAGCCACATAATTCCATGGCTCTTCAATGCCAGCCATTATCCCAGCTGCCAATACGCACGCGCCAATGACGGTACGAATAATTCTGTCTGTACATCCCAAATTTGCTTTCATAACAGTCTCCTATCACTTCTCATAAAGTAAGCATATCATAGTTTTAAAGCATAAGACTTCAGTGACTTTGTTACAGTTTTTATCTCATTAAAGTCATTAAAACAAGGCTCGAAAAGAAGGTGATAGACGTTGTGTCGTTCATTCATCAGCCTTATTACACCCACAATCTCGAACACGAAGGCTTCTACTTATCTGCTGAATACAATGTGGAATTTAACGATAAAGCCCCTCAAGAGCATAGCATTCAACAAAATTACATTTGTTCTTCTTTCTTATTCATGCTGCAATAGCGTCTTAAAACATTGAGAGGAATCCATGAAAAAGAAAATGCATATGACCACAAAAATCCTTATTTGGATGGCAGCTGGGCTTGTCACAGGAAGCCTGATTAATACCTTTGCTTCTGAAACTGCATGGGTTCAGGATTATCTTGTCCTTGGCTTATTTCATGTACTTGGTGCGATGTTTATCAACCTGCTTAAAATGCTCGTTGTCCCCTTGGTTACATTTTCACTGATTTGCGGCGTTTGTGGTATTGGAGATATTAACAAACTCGGTCGTGTTGGTGGCAAAGCCTTTGCCCTATTTATGCTTACCACAGGACTTGCCATTACTTTGGCGATTGTCGTTTCCAGTATCTTTGCACCTGGCGAAGGCTTTGAACTTGCACAAGCCTCAACAAGCAATTTTACAGCCCCTGTATCCCCACCACTCACGCAAGTATTTATTGATTTAGTCCCAAGCAATCCTATCGCCGCTTATGCCGAAGGAAACATGCTTCAAATCATCTTTTTTACTATTTTGTTTGCAGTTTGTATTTTGATGGTCGGTGAAACTGGCAAACCCATCATTGATGCCTGCGAACGCTTGAATGAAGTCATGATGAAAGTAGTGAATGTTGTGATGCAATTGGCTCCCTATGGCATTTTTGCACTCATGGCGAAGACTTTCTCCCTACAAGGTCTAGGTATGATTCTTCCCATGATGAGCTATTTCGCTGTCTTGGTATTTGTCTTGATTTTACACGCTACGGGAACACTCATGATATTGCTCAAAGTATTGGGCAGGGTAAGTCCACTCACTTTCCTGAAAAAAATGCGCGGCACACAAATTTTTGCATTCAGCACATCCAGCTCCAACGCTACGATTCCAGTCACCTTACAAGCAGCTGAGAAACGTCTCGGTGTGGATAATTCCACAGCCTCATTTATCGTGCCTTTTGGCGCGACTATCAATATGGATGGCACAGCCATCATGCAAGGCGTAGCAACGGTATTTATTGCCAATGTTTATGGCATTGATTTGGGTTTAAGTGGTTACCTTACTGTGATTGGCATGTCTGTTTTGGCATCCATTGGTACTGCAGGTGTCCCAGGTGTTGGGTTAATTATGTTAGCGATGGTCTTTGCCCAAGTTGGACTTCCTATTGAAGGCATTGCCCTGATTATGGGCGTGGATCGCTTGCTTGATATGATTCGTACGGCAGTGAATGTTACAGGTGATGCAACGATTACAACCATTGTCGCACGTAGTGAAAACAGCATTGATATGGATGTGTTTAATAATCCTGATGCAGGTACGATAGAAGAAGTACATCTGGCAGATGTGCAACAATCGCTGAAAGCCTAATTGGAAAAAAGTCAGGTATTGTAAGATACACAATCATTTCTACGACCAGTAAGGCATGTATATATCGTTCAAAGATTTACGCATTGCCATGTATGCCATATCCGTGTTCTTGGTAGCCCCCTATGCTGTTGAAGCTTCCAACAACACACCGCAAGAAAATAATAATTCATGGCAACAGCTATCGCCCAGTTTGCGTATCGGCGGTAGTGCACGCTATCGCTATGAAGCCAAACAAGATTTTCAATTCGGTTCGCCTACAGCAGGCAATAGTCAGGATTATTGGTTACAACAACTTCGCCTTCATATACTTTGGCAACCATCATCCAATATAGGTCTTTTTGTTGAAGCCCAAGACGCACGTATTTTCCAAGCCTTTAGTCGGCATGTGATTGATAACCGTAAAACACCCAATATTTTTGAAGACCACCTTGATATACACCAAGCCTACCTCGATATTAAAACCCATGGCATGGATGAAAGCTCTCGTATCCGTATTGGTCGTCAGAAATTCAACCTAGGAGCATTACGTATGGTTGCATCCTTGGAATGGGTAAACACAGCCCGTGTTTGGGATGGTATTCGCATGACCAGCCAACTTGGAAAACACAACACACTTGATGTTTTTTCTTCCCGTCTTGTTCCTGTTAATCCAACTGAATTCAACAATCATAAAATAACCAAAAGTCGTTTTTTTAACAGCAGCTTCCATGGCATTTACTATACAAATAAAAATCAACTTTTCGCACATACCCAATTCGAATTATATGCACTGCTTCGCGAAGAAGCGACAGTGGGAGATCGTGTTTTCACATGGGGAAACCGCGCTGCCTACAAACAAGATACATGGGATGCCGATTACGAAGTCATGCTGCAAACAGGTAGTTATGGCAATCTTACCCAGCGTGCCTACGCATTGCATGTCGGAGCAGGTTACACCTTTGATACGATGCAAACCCATATGTCCACAGCTTACAATTTTGGTAGTGGTGATAGCAATGCATCAGACAACACTCACCAAACCTTTGATAATCAATACCCACTCAACCATGCCTATTATGGTTATATGGACTTTTTCTCATTGCAAAATATGCATAATGTTGAAGTTGTTGCGCAAACCAATATTGCCCAAACATGGAAGTTACGTGCTGCATGGCAAGGTTTTTGGCTTGCCAAACCTAGTACAGATGCTTGGTATAACGCAGGAGCTGGCATTACACGCCCTGCCAGTGTTGGCGCATCACACAAAGTTGGTGATGAAATTGATATTACCTTAAAACACACGTTTCCTGCTATTTCTAGCACCATGTATATTGGTTACAGCCATTTTTTCACAGGTGCCTATATCGCCCAGACTGGCAGTAGTAAGGATGCTGATTTTATTTTTACACAACTAAAAGCAGTGTTTTAAGCTATGAAAAAACTTCTGATATTATGCATCTACCTATGGGTAAGTCAGGCAGCCTATGCAAATACATGGATTAATATTCCAGCAGGTGATTTCCTTATGGGTAGTACACCCGAACAAATCGAGGAAGGCTATCGCATTAGCCAACAAGGTTATGCCCATGATGGTGTACGTGTGGCACATTGGTTTGACGGTGAATCGCCACAAACGACTGCCCATACCAAAGCATTTAGAATCATGCAAACCCCTGTCACACAAGCAGAGTATGCTGTTTTTATCAACGAAACAGGGCATCGCGCACCCTTTGTTAGCCCCAAACAATGGCAAAGCTACCATCTTGTCCATTCTTATAATCATGTGAAACCCTATTTATGGCTAGATAAAGAAGTGCCGCAAAATAAAGCCAATCACCCCGTCGTTCTTGTCAGCCTAGATGATGCTCAAGCCTATGCCCACTGGTTATCCAAAAAAACAGGGAGGGGTTTAAGCTTGCCATCAGAAAAACAATGGGAAAAAGCCATGCGCGGAGATAAGGGCTACTTATACCCTTGGGGTAACACGTACCGCAGCGACTATCTCAACAATGCCGATCAAACTCCCGATGGAACACTTCCTGTCGGCTCCTTTCCACAAGCGGCTAGCCCCTATGGTGTACTCGATGGTGCAGGGCAAGTCTTTGAATGGACGCGTGATATAAACAATAATCGAGCCACCGTTAAAGGTGGAAGCTGGGATGATCATGGCGGTGTTTGTCGCCCAGCGGCGCATCATCAACGCCCTATCACACTCAAACATATTTTAATCGGCTTTCGCTTGGTGGACATGGACACATTGTAAGCAATATTTGGCTTCATACTGGAAAGGTAGTGATGTATTCGCCACACTAACGGCATGCAAGATACTATTATGATAGAAGAAGAAATGAAGCTCATTAAAGTGAGTGTGCAAACATTGTTTGAGCGACACCGCATAAGTTTGCCTGGCATTTTGGGAATGACTGCAATTTTGTTATTTGCATATCATCATATTGATAAAATTCAATTGGCTCTCTGGGCATCCATGATTGGGTTAAATGCATTGCTTCAATGGTATTGTATTAGCTCTTATTTTATGAATCCTACGAGATTTAAACCCTATACTTGGGCGCGTCTGTTAACCTTATCTTCGGGGATATTAGCCATAGTGATGGGTCTTAGCGTCTTATTCTTCCTTGATTTGAATAATAAAACAGAAGTTTTACTGGTAACACTATTTCTTATTGGCCCTATTTTTGGATCAGCAATATTCGCAGCACCTTATTTCCCCATTCACTTCTTCTGGTGTATCGGTTCGATGATGCCATTGGTGTGTTACTTTATTTTTTCAGGTGTCACAAACTTTATTATTTTGGGTTTTGCACTCTTGCTGGCTGCATTACCCTCTGCACTCATTCTCGGCGGTATACTCACTAAAGAATTCAAACGCGGTTTGCGTACCCATTTCGAGAACACTCGACTGATTGAGGAATTGCGTTACGAAAAATTAAAGGTTGAAAATATCAGTCGTGACAAATCACGTTTTCTAGCTGCTGTTAGTCACGATTTGCGCCAACCTTTACACGCACTTGATTTATTTCATTCCAGCCTAAAATCCAAACTTGATAAAAAAGAACAAAAAACATTACTTGATTTGGCGAGTCATTCAAGTCACGCACTGGGTGAAATGCTCGGTGAGCTTATGGATATTGCCCGTTTAGATGCTGGAAAAATAAAACCTGAACTAAAAACTATACATCTAACATCACTACTCAAAGAGTGTACAGATGAGATACAACCGCTAATAAATGAGAAAGGTCTAAAATTGCGTATTCGCTTGCCACGCAAGGAGTGTGTAAATAGCGATCCTATTTTGCTTAAGCGCATCATGCGCAATTTACTATCCAATGCGATCCAACATACAGAAAGCGGTGGTATACTACTTGGCACACGCATACGCGGTAATCGCATACATATCGAAATCCACGATACTGGATCGGGCATTAGCGAAACGCAATTACCGTATATTTTTGATGAATTTTATCAAGTTAATAACCCAGAACGTGACCGAGAAAAAGGCTTAGGTCTGGGCTTGGCAATTGTGCGACGAGTCGCCAATGTTCTTAATTATAACATCAATGTTCGCAGCCAGCTGGGTAAAGGTTCCTGCTTTTCTATCTCCGTACCGCTTTGTGACACAATAGATGAACATCCTCAAGAGATTACAACACAACCCGAAATGAATGTCGATGTCGTAGGTTTGTTTGTGCTTGTTGTTGATGATGATCGCATTATTTTACAAGCGATGCGTGAACTTTTACTTAGCTGGGGCTGTGAGGTATTGCTGGCTACAAGTGCAGTAGATTTGCTTGCTGAATTAACAACGCATCATTATCCACCTGCCGATTTACTGATTTCCGATTACCGCTTGCGCAACGAACATACAGGGCTTGAAGTTGCCGAGGCTGTTCAGAAACACTTTCCCAATAAGACACCAACGCTAATTATCAGCGGTGATGTACATCCCGAAGTGCAAGCTAAAGTCAAAAAGGCAGGGTATCATTGGCTAGAAAAACCTGTACGAGATGATGTGTTGAAGCAAACGATTTCAAATCTAGCAGCCTGAGCCTAACTATTCAGACCTAAAATTTCTCTTGCGCGTATACCTGCCTGTACGCGGTTATCCACATCCAGTTTGGATAAAATATCGCTGACATATTGCTTTACTGTGCCTTCGGTTAAATGCGCACTCTCGGCAATTTCTTTGTTGCTCATGGCATCTGCCAAAAGGCGTAAGATTTTTTGTTGTTTTTCATTGAACTGAGGCGTTTGGGAAGACATCACACCTGCTGGTATAGCAGTTTTTCCCTTTAAAATATCCCGAATCGCATCAAGCATGACAAAACCATCACCAGATTTAGGTACAAAGCCTGCCGCACCTGCTTCAATACAACTACGAATCGCTATTTTATCTTCATTAGCAGAAATTACCAAAATTGGAATATCAGGCCAATCAGCATGCAAGCCTCGAATCGAATCCACACCGTCTAAGCCAGGCATATTCAAATCAAGCATAATCAGCCTTGGCTGAAGACCTCTATCCAAGCATTGCCGCACCTCACCATGGCTAGTCGCCGTAATGATATTATATTCAGAACCTTCCGTTTCTAACCAACGTTTGATGCTCTCACGAAATAGCCCATGATCATCAGCCAATAGAATAGTCATCATTTTTCCCCTAACAACAGAGTTTAGAAACTAACTTTGGTTAGTCAACTTACTTACTAAAGAGAATTATAAATATTGCGCTTGGAACTTGAATGCAGGATTATTCATAATTTCAATAAGTTAATTAAAAATATTTAAAGCTTGCTGAACTTCCATCGTTATCTTTTTTAATACAATAATATCATAAGATTTGGTAGGCACTGCACCCCAAACTGGTGCAGGCCATGCAGCATCTGTGCGGAACCGAGCTACATGATGCACATGCAATTGTGGAACCATATTCCCCAAAGCTGCGACATTGATTTTATCGGGTTTAAATAGCTCGACCATCACACGTGAAACCTGTGAAGACTCTTGTATCAGAAGCTGTTGATCTTGTTCACTTAGCTGATAAATTTCAGAAATATTTTCACGCTGTGGCACAAGAATTAGCCAAGGGTAATTGGCATCGGGCATTAAAAGCACTGCACATAAATCCAGTTGCCCCAATACAATACAGTCTTTTTCTAGCTGTGGGTGTAATATCATGATTTTTTCCACTCCCTACTGGCACGAATCACATCTTTGGGGCGACCAATATCGAACCATTGTCCGCGATGTAATAAACCTGCACAGCATTGTTTTTCCATTATATTTTTCATCGGTTCCAACAAAGAAAAAGAAGTGTTTTTGGGATATACATTTAATACATTATCGTGCCAAATAGACACGCCTGAAAAAGTATAACGTGGCTGCCCTTGCAAGTTTACCAATCCCTTTTTGATTGCAAAATCACCTTCAGGGTGATGGGCTGGATTTGTGACCAATGCCAAAGCACAACCATCTTCAGGACATCGCCTTGCCAACATTTGCACATCAACATCTGCCAAAACATCGGCATTATGCACCAATACGAGACCTTCCCCAGATAGCTTGTCCAATGCAGTTCGCACACCGCCGCCAGAATCTAATAGTTCACTTTCTTGGCTAAAAATAAGATTTACACCCCATTTCGATCCATTCCCCAAATAATCCATTAAAATATCAGCATGATGGTGGGTATTCACAGCAATCTGACGAATACCTTGCCCAACAAGTTGTCGTATCACATGTGCAATAGCTGGTTCACCCTGAATATTCATCAATGCTTTAGGCTTATTGCGTGTCATCCATTTCAAACGTGTTCCCAAGCCCGCCGCTAGAATCACGGCACGATCAACCTCTTTTTCAACGTACAAGATAAGCTCCTTCTGCCAAGTCTATCATATTCGTCAGCATCGAATTAATTGGCATGGCAATGCCAAGCTTCTTGCCCTGCTCAACAATATAACCATTCATTGCTGCAATTTCTGTCGGTTTTTCACATGACATATCCTGCCACATACTGCTTTTTACCTCACCAGCTTCGCACGTCATCTGCATATGTTTATCTACCATATTCTCATCAAGCTTGATTCCCACAGCTTCTGCAACAGCCATAACTTCCAGCATCGCAGCACGTACCCAAGCAGACATTTCATTATGCAAAGCAACATCACGAGCATAACGCTTGCTGAGTGCCGTTACTGCATTAAAACCACAGTTCCAAAGCATTTTCTGCCAAACTATTGTGTGCATATCTTTTTCAATTTTGGCATCCACATCTGCTTTTTTCCAAGCATCTCGTAAAGATGTTAAAATATTATCATTATCACCATGCCAGTTACCCAAACGAATATGACCCGCTGCTGAATGAATCACATGCCCCGCTTTTTCGATACGCACACCAATAAAAGCCGATGCTGCTAGCACACAGTGCTTGGGGAAATATATTGACACCTGATTGGCTGCTTGCACACCATTTTGTAATGTTAACCATGTCACTTCTGGATTTACGACATGCAATAATGATTCACACATATCATCCAATTGCGTTGTCTTACAACACAATAAAATCACATCGCAATCCGCCAATATTTCAACATCATCACTGACATTCACGCTGAAAACTTCTTGTTTGTCGGCACTTTCATAACAAAGTCCTGTATTCTGTAATGCTTGCAAGTGAGCACCACGCGCCAAAAACACCACATCCAATCCAGATCGTTGCAAAGCTAGCCCATAAAAGCAACCCACCGCCCCAGCCCCTGCAATACCAATGCGCATCTTTACGCTATTTTGTTTCATGGCTGAAATATGTCATAGAGACACCAGCTTTCAAACAACCACGTCATATTACTTCTTACATTTTTTACCACAGAGGGCGCAGAGAACACAGAGGTGAATATATGTTGGGACAACTAACCCCTTGCCCAAGATGCGCCGAAACGTCAGTTTTCAAAAGGTTGAGCGCAGTAACACGCGCCCTTTTGAAAACTGTAAGTGTAGGATAAAGCAGATTGCCAGGGTGCCCTTCTTTGGTTCTTTCTTGGGCACAAGAGATATGTTTATAGTACAATTTGATTCCTTACTTCTTCTGCAAACAAGAAAGAATGAAGATTTTGCTGCAAGATTTAGTTTCACATAGCCCCATAAGCCTGCAAAAACAAATGAATCACGGCATAATCGTTGCTATCTATAAGGTTTCTTATTTCTGAGATAAATTCATCCATAATGCGTCCACATACGAATCACCTTAATCACCTTCTCTTGCTCATACACCTGATAAATCAAACGATGCTGAATATTGATTCGCCGAGAATATGCACCTGCCAAATCACCTATCAGTTTCTCATAAGTAGGGGGATGCTGATATGGATTATTTTCTACCATGGCTAAAAGTTTCTCAGCTTTTTTCTTTAACCCTGATTGCACCAGCCGCTTGGCATCTTTCTGAGCTTGTTTGGTATAGACGGTCTCCCACTTCACCAGTCAAGCGTATCCGAACATTCTGAAATATCCGCATCCAAACCTTCGCGAATTGATTCGCGCATACCTGGCATCGAAAGCAAGTATAATGTTTCATTGATTGCTGCCCAATCTTCCTCAGATAGCAGCACCGCATTGTTTCGTTTGCCGGTAATCACAATAGGATCATGCGAATCCGCAGCTTGATCGATAAGCTTATACAGGCTGGAACGCGCTTCCGTAGCATTATAAATTTGCATCGCACACCTCCAAAAAACAAAGCGTACGTAATTACGCTAACCGTGTCAAAACATAACACTTGCTTACCCCCCCGCAAGTATAGTGCCACCTTCATTTTAATATAAGGGAGTTGAACATGCTTACAGACTTTCATCTTTCGGGCATTTCGATCGGTGTCGATGCAGCGATTATCTTTGTCGCATGGAAGCTTTTTAACGCTCGAAAAGAAGACATCAAAAAAGAAAAGAAAGAGCGCATAGAGTCTAACACTGAAGCAATTTTTGCCGATTTAATGGCTGCCGATAAACTCATTGATGACCTATTCAAATCAATCCATGCGCAGGCTCCATTTGAACATTTAGTGAAAATTCACGAGCAAATTTGGTGTTTATTAAAAAAGCTAAAACTAACAGCCGCAATCAAAGGAACACCTGAGCTATATAATGCTATTGATGAAAACACAGGGCATTATCGCACAGCAATGGAAGATAAATCCGACCCCATACTTGGCATATATTCATTAGCTCTTTTATTAGTCGATATCATGCAAGGACTCCAAGAAAGCAAAGAGGTTATTGATGATTATATCAAAGATAGATTTACTCTAACCCCAGAAGAAATAAGAAAGGAAGTCCAAGCCAAACTCAACAACTAAGAACAAGGAGAAAACATGAGTGTCACCCAAATACAAATGCAAGAATGGAAGGCTATATGCCCCAAATGCTCACATATCCAGTATTCTGAAAAGGATAACAATACATTTTGTGGCAATTGCAATGCTCCAGCAATCATGACATACGGCAAGCCGAGTAATGGTCGTTGGACAAGCGATGAGGCAAGACGGTCATGGAGGCAATTGCAATGCAGCAAAGGCTGCGGATGGGACTGCAACAGCGTAAAATGTTCAAAATGTGGAACAACGATTAAAGGGGATTATTTTCAGGGAAGTACAAAATGGTGCTTTGTTGCCACTGCATGTTTCGAAGATGAAGACCACCCAACAGTAGAAACATTAAGATACTTTAGAGATACAACCTTATCAGCTTCGCACCTTGGCAGAAAATTCATTGCATTTTATTATGTCAATGGACCAAAGATAGCAAATTTTGTGAATCGACTTCCATTTCTAAAACAAATGATTAAACCCATCCTTAACCTTATGGCTAAACAAATCGAAAAGAAAAAGAATCCTTCATAGCAAATGATGGCGCGCAGCTTTTTTTATCGTTAAGCTCAAAGGCTGTGCGTCATTAATATTTGATTGATAACGCTTGTTTATTTCATTACGTTATGTCGCCATATGAGCCCTGAGAACACGCATGTCTTACACCATGATTTTCCACGACTATACGCTGAGCTTGATAGTTTTGAGTGTGGCGATGAATATTTTGATCGTATCTACAAGCTTTCATACAAACTGTGCCAATTAGCAGAGCAAAAAGACTACGAGCCTGAAGATTTATGTTTTGATGAAGGTGATGGTATTTATCCGCGAATTACACAGGTGAAAGTGAAATACGGTGAATTAAGAATTTACGCCCACGCTCTTGCCAAAGGTATGCAGAAGCATATTGATGCAATAGCCGTATAATATTGTCTTACCTTGGTTATACTTAAAAACACCTCATTAACTTGTTTACCCCTTCATGTTATGGTGCGCTCACTTTCAACTTCAGTTAGGAGCCTCCATGCCAAGCAACGAACAAAACGAAGATCAGAAAAAAGCCTTGTTACGTCAAGATGCACTGGACTATCACCGTCTCCCCACACCTGG
>JALUXZ010000136.1 GCA_027018935.1 Mariprofundaceae bacterium | reverse complement strand
TCCGTCATCCGTATTTAGACCAAGATGCGCCTATTCTTGTGGGTAATCATGTGACTTTGGATGCAGGTACAGGCTGTGTACACACTGCACCGGGTCACGGGCAAGAGGATTATGAAGTCGGCTTAAAATACGGGCTTAAAGGCTTTAATCCAGTTGGCGACACAGGCATTTTTGAAGCAGGCACACCTGTGGTTGAAGGGCAGCATGTGTATAAAGCCAACGCCATTATGGTAGAGCACTTGCAAAGCTGCGGTGCATTATTGGTCAGCGACCAAATTCGGCATTCCTACCCCCATTGCTGGCGCTGCCACAAACCTTTGATTTTCCGTGCGACACCACAATGGTTTATCAGCATGGATAAAAATGATTTAAGAGCCAAAGCCTTGGAAGCGATTCAATCAACCCAGTGGACACCTGCTTGGGGTGAAAATCGTATTCGTGGCATGGTTGAGCAACGCCCAGATTGGTGTGTGTCACGTCAACGCAATTGGGGAGTTCCGATTACAGCTATCACATGCACATCATGCAAGTCCCATGCTGTGACCACATCTGAAGTAGTGGAAGGCATTGCGGGGCAAGTGGAAGAAGCAGGCGCGGATGTTTGGTTTGCCAAAGATGTGGCTGACTTTTTACCTGATGGCGCAACATGCCCAGATTGTGGCAGTTCAGACTTTGAAAAAGAAACCGATATTTTGGATGTTTGGTTTGATTCAGGTTCAACCCATGCTTGCGTTTTAGAGCATAGGGATGAGCTACAATCCCCTGCTGATTTGTATTTGGAAGGCAGCGACCAACACCGTGGTTGGTTCCAATCTTCATTGCTTGAAAGCATTGGCACACGTGGCGTTGCGCCATTCAAAGCTGTATTAACCCATGGTTTTGCAGTGGATAAAAATGGCAACAAAATGTCCAAATCCAAAGGTAATGTGGTTGCGCCACAAAAACTCATCAATCAAATGGGTGCAGACATTTTGCGCCTATGGATTGCCTCGGCAGATTATTCGGCAGATATTCGAGTTTCAGATGAAATCATGAAACAACTTGCAGAATCTTATCGCCGTATTCGTAATACGATTCGTTTCTTGCTGAGCAACTTAGAAAACTTTGATGCTTCACAATCGGTGCCATTGGCAGAGCGTAAACCCTTGGATTTGTGGGCTATGTCTAGGCTTGCTGAAGTCAGTGCCAATGTGGATAAAGCTTATCACAGCTATACTTTCCATCAAATCCACCAAGAAATTCACAATTTCTGCTCGGTTGATTTGGGTGGCTTCTATTTGGATGTGATTAAAGACAGGCTATATTGCGATGCTGCTGATTCAGAGCGCCGTTTATCCGCGCAAAGCACGGTTTATGATATTGCGCATGCATTGGTACGTTTGATTGCGCCTATTGTGCCCATGACTGCGGAAGAAGTTTGGGATTTCTTGCCCGGTGCAGAAGAGGGCAGCATTCATTTGCAAACCTTTAACAAAGTTGAACCTGTATCCATTGATAACACAGCATGGGATAAATTCTTTGCCATGCGCGAATTGGTAAATACTGAAATGGATGTGGCCAAAAAAGATAAAATCATCGGTTCATCCATTGCGGCAAAAGTAAGCATTCCTGATTTGGATATGAGTTTTGCTGAGGCTGTAGGCGAAAGTTATGAACAGTTATTGATTGTAGCAGAAGCTAATGCTGGGGATAAGCTTAACATTGAAGCGGTGGATGGCATCAAATGTCCACGTTGTTATGTGGTGGGTACGCCAGCAGATAGCTTGCATGATATTCACAATCAGCTTTGCCAACGCTGTTTGGATGTGGTGAGTTCTTGAGTAGGACTCAGCTTCAATTGATGTTGTTTTTTGCACTTTTAGCAGCAGATCAATTCAGCAAGTGGTGGATTGAGCAACAAATGCCATTTTTTCATATGGTGGTGATTGATGGCTTCTTTAATTTGGTGAAGGCGCATAATTTTGGTGTGGCATTCTCCATGTTTGCCGACTGGAATCATGCATGGAGCACCAATCTATTATTGGGCGTGACCATTGGTATTGCATTGGTGGTTGCACTGTGGTGGTGGAAAGAGCGCAAGAACAAAGGCATAGAATCATGGCTATTTGTACTGATTATGGTGGGTGCAACGGGCAATATTTGGGATAGGTTGACGTTGGGTTATG
>JALUXZ010000135.1 GCA_027018935.1 Mariprofundaceae bacterium | reverse complement strand
TGCCTTGGTGCAGACAGGTAGTATTACTGCTGCTGCCAAATCCCGATGCTTAACCCAGCCTGCCATTTCCAACCAACTCAAACAGCTGCAAGAAACAGTTGGCATATCCCTTTATCAACGCCATGGGCGTGGCGTACGCTTAACGGGAACAGGCGAGAATTTTTACCTTTACGCCTTGAAGGTTCAACAGTCTATGCAGGATATAAACAACTTCTCCGATGAGTTACATGGCTTACAAGCTGGTCGCATTTATCTTGCCGCAAGCCAAACCATTGCTAGCTCACTTCTACCCGCTGCCTTACATTTGTTTCGTCAACAATATCCAAAAATTGAGGTCTTTGTGGATAGTGGAAATAGCCAACAAGTCTTTGATAGCATGGAACAACATGACCTAGGTTTGGTAGAGAGTCATTTACCATCAAGTGTACCTGCATGTTGCAATGTTAAACACTTAGGAAATGATAAGGTTGTTGTGGTCATGCCAAGCCATCACCCGCTTAAAAAATACTCATGTATCGAATTAGAACAGCTTGAGGGTTACCCTTTAATTTGGCGTGAGCAGGGCTCAGGAACACGCGAAGTTTTTGAGCAAGCATGGATAACTAACTTCGGTAAAAAACCACAGATTCAACTCTGTATGGGTGGAGTATCAGCGGTTCTTGAATCGGTTCGGCAGGCTTTAGGCATTGCTGTTGTATCACAATTTTGTTTACCAACGGGAGAATCTCTTTTAATCACCCGTCCTCTGAACCCACAATTATCCCGACCCATGAGCTTGCTGCAACCCAGTCATGCTTCACCACTATCCAAGAAGTTAATTGATTTTCTTGTTCCTTATCTACGCTCACAATTAAGGCACCTCGAAAAACCATAGTAACTATTCAACATAGTTATAAATTGGTTCGTATCTGTTCAGATTGCCGCTGATTTGTTCGAGACCACCAACAGTAGGCGCTTTTAGGCGAGGCGGAAAAGCACAACTTACTGCTGTAAGTGAGCATTTTCTAACGCAGGTATCGGGCGAATCGGTGGTGAGCTGAATAGTTACAAACCATAAAAAGAAAAGGGAGCCGAAAATACAGCTCCCTTCATCGCACGGGGTGTGCGATCTTCCACGACTCAACTAATGAATCGCAATAGCTTTGGGTTTCGCACTTTCCAGTTTAGGTAAACGTACTTGCAAAACGCCATCCTTCATATGGGCATCTACTTTCGCTGCATCCACATTGCGTGGTAAGTTAAAGCTACGTGAGAAATGCCCATACATACGTTCTACACGGTGTACATGCTCTTCTTTGACATCTTTTTCATAGCGACGTTCACCTGACAAAGTCAAAACACCATCTTTTACTTCCAGTGTCACATCTTTTTTATCTACACCTGGCAATTCCGCTTGCACCAATAAAGCCTCATCTGTTTCACGGACATCGACTCTAGGCATCCATTGCCCTTCTCTAGCATCCATTACAGGAAGGCTTACATCACCCAAAATATCACTGAGCTGATGCTGTAAATTTTCAAGGTCATGCCAAGGAGACCATGGTCGTAAAGTCATAATAACCTCCTACTTAACTAAAATATGCAGTTCACACTGCCTATACTCATTATGTAGTTATATAAAACCTACTTTTCAAGTCGTTTCAACGCTACACTTCGCGCCGATTTCAAAGGTTACGAGGATATTATGAGCTTATTAGAACACATCGAGAAACGTCGAACCTTTGGCATCATTAGTCATCCCGATGCTGGTAAAACCACCCTGACTGAAAAGCTGCTTTTATTTGGTGGTGCTATTCAGATGGCTGGGGCTGTAAAATCACGAAAAACTAGCCGCCATGCCACATCCGACTGGATGAAAATTGAGCAAGAACGTGGTATTTCTGTTGCTTCATCAGTGATGAAATTCAATTACTGTGTCGATGGTTGCGAATACGACATCAACTTACTCGATACCCCTGGTCACCAAGATTTCTCGGAAGATACCTACCGCGTGCTCACCGCTGTGGATTCAGCCATGATGGTGATTGACTCAGCCAAGGGCGTGGAGGCACAAACCCAAAAGTTGATGGAAGTATGTCGTATGCGCAACACGCCGATTATTACGTTTATCAATAAAATGGATCGCGAAGGTCAAGAACCACTTGACTTATTGGCTGAAATTGAAGACAAACTACAAATTGAATGCGCTCCACTTTCATGGCCGATTGGTATGGGAAAATCATTCAAAGGTGTTTACAACCTTTATAAAAAACAATTACACATCTTTAAACCAGGCAGTGATGATTTGGAAGATGCTATTATCATTGAATCACTCGATGACCCCAAACTTGATGAGCTTATTGGTTTGCAAGCTGATGATTTGCGTGGTGACATTGAACTTCTTGAAGGTGCTGCCAATCCGTTTGATTTAGATGAATTTCTTAAAGGCAGCCAAACACCTGTGTTTTTTGGTTCTGCCATTAATAATTTTGGTGTACGTGAGCTGCTCGATGCCTTTGTTGAATTTGCGCCATCTCCTGCCCCGCGTGAATCCGAAACACGTTTGGTCAAACCCGATGAAAAAGATTTCTCAGGTTTTTGTTTTAAGATTCAAGCCAATATGGATCCAGCACATCGTGACCGCATTGCATTCTTTCGTATTTGTTCAGGCAAATTCAGCAAAGGCATGACTGTTCGCCATCACCGCATTGAAAAGAATATCAAAATACCGAATGCGACAATTTTTATGGCACAAGATCGTGCCCATGTCGAAGATGCCTATGCGGGTGATATTATTGGTATTCATAACCATGGCACAATTCGCATTGGTGATACGTTTACCACCAAAGAGCCTCTAAAATTCACAGGTGTACCCAACTTTGCCCCTGAACTATTCCGCCGAATCCGCTTAAATGACCCGATGAAACGCAAACAACTGCATAAAGGCTTGATACAACTCTCCGAAGAGGGCGCAGTGCAAGTCTTCAAAACGAACCTTGGTGGTGATTATATTTTGGGTGCAGTGGGTGTATTGCAGTTCGACGTGACCGTTGAACGTCTAAAATCGGAATACAAGGTTGATGCAGCTTATGTTTCCACTGATTTTCAGGTGGCACGCTGGGTAACCTGTGAGGATGATAAAAAACTCGCTGAATTTACCCGCTCTTTCGATGCCAACTTGGCAGAAGATGGTGATGGTTTCCTCACCTATTTAGCCCCAAGCATGTGGAAGCTGAACTACACTGTTGAGCAATGGCCAGACATCACCTTTCATAAAACCCGTGAGCAGATCTAAACCATGTCCACCCCTATTATAACTGCACCTGCGCTTTGCTTTATAAAATGGATAAGCGAAGTAACACTCGCCCATTTTTATAAAGAAAAGCGCAGGAACATGCAGGTATCTAGGGTCGCTTTCTTTGCTTCGTTTCTGAAGGTGAATTGTGCCAAAGGTGCAAGAGAGACTCCTCTGGGGGATTTCGACAAAAGAAATGAAGGTACTTCTGTATATGTCGCGAAATCATGAAAATATGGGTTGATGCCGATGCCTGCCCTGTGGTTATCAAAGAAATTCTTTTTCGTGCTGCAGAGCGCAGAAAAATAACCACCACACTGGTTGCCAATAGCCCCATACGCATCCCCAAATCTGAATATATTCACATGTTACAAGTCGGTAGCGGTTTTGATGTTGCCGATGATGAAATTGTACGTTTGCTTGAAGCTGGAGATTTGGTCATCACCAGTGATATTCCACTGGCTGCCGATGTGCTCGAAAAAGATGCCTATGCATTAAGTGTGCGTGGTGAAATGTTTTCATTAGGAACCATCAAAGCCAAGCTCAATGTCCGCGATTTTATGGAAACCATGCGCGCTAGCGGTTTACAAACAGGCGGTTCAGCAGCACTCAATCAAGCTGATCGGCAAAATTTTGCCAATAAACTGGACAGTTTACTCACCAAACTTCTTAAATAGTGAGGGAAATAACTTTACCCAGTTGCACCATATGGAAACATAAACTACGCTCTAAACTATGATAAATTCTGATAGACACCTCTTTGGCAGTTTTCTCATTCAAACACATAATATAGACACTGCTATTATTTTAGAAGCTCTCGAAATTCAGCAAAAACAAACCATACCCATTGGCCGCTTGGCAATGGATTTGCGCTATATGTCTGTACGGCAGGTTATGGATACCTTGTTTGCACAGGGGGATTCTAAAAAACGTTTTGGACAGCTTGCTATTGAACTAGGTTTCATCACCGAAGATAACCTTCTGGCATTACTCAAAAGCCAGAAAAATGAAAGACCAGAACTTGGCGATATTCTTGTAGATATGAAAGTAATTAAACGTGCACAATGTGATGAATTTCTTGAAGAATTTACTAAGCAGAAAGAATCCTAAGTTAGAAAATTTGTAACTATTCAGCATAGTTAGAGCTTCCTAAGAAAGTCATTTATTACATTTTTCCCACCAAAGGGCGCAGAGAGTATTTTTGTTGAAATATATGCGTTTTTTAGTTTCTAAATAGAATCTAGTTGATTCGTATCTGTTCAGGTTGCCGCTGATTTATTCGAGAGCAGCAACAGTAGGCGCTTTTAGGCGAGGCGGAAAAATACAGCTTACTGCTGTAAGTGAGCATTTTCTAACACAGGTATCGGTCGAATCGATGGTGAGTGAATAGCTATGAAAATTTTATGTGCGTTGCATATGGATTGTAAAATCATTCTTAAGGTAATCATCAATCAGTAAGCAATCAGAACACAGCTGCTGACAATATGCCAAGATATGCTCAGGCATTTGACTGTGTAAATCATGTGCCTTTAAAAAACGGGCATCAAGCATATTAAATGCCACGCCTTTACGGCATAGTTGATACATGCGCGTAATTATTGATTTTGCATACGATGAGTTATCATGCAGTTGCTCATTAAGTGCACCTGAAAGAATCACCCAATCAAAGCTCTTCTCTTCAAAATCCATATCAAACAAATCACCCGACAAAAAATTACCATCGGGATGTTTCTCTTGGGCTTTTGCCAACAAATCTGGTGACAAATCAATGCCCGTATAATCCAACTTGCATTGCTTTGATTCATGCCAAGATTTAAAATCACCAAAACCACAGCCTACATCCAACACAGAATCACCATCTTGAATGCCTATCTCCGCCAATACTTTAAAACGAAGCTCTTGAATATCTTGCCCGCTCCAATAAAGCGCATTCGGATGATAACCAAAGCGCGTTAGGCTATCCCTATGCTTATCAATAATACGCTGGCGCTGCTTCTGATCCACCCTGTTATTTGGTTAACGACATAAAAATTTGCGGTAACTTCTCTGGCAATTTATCCACATGATCAATCACCGTGTATTGACGACCAAAAATATCCGCCACATATTCATCAGCTTTGGCATCCATATTGATGCAATAGCTATAAATACCCTTCTCTTGCAACTCAACCACTGCTTGGCGGGTATCTTGAATCAATAATTGATCATCATCGACATCAATATCAGCAGGCTCACCATCGGTAAGCACGAGCATCAACTTCTTATCGGCTTTTTGCGCTTCTAAATAATGCGATGCATGACGCATAGCCGCACCCATACGTGTGGAATACTGCGCTTCCAATGCCGATAAACGCCCTTTCACATCATGATCAAATGGCTCACTAAAGCCTTTGATATGCGCATAACGCACATGGTGACGGGTATCTGAGTTAAAGCCTGCAATGGCGAATTTATCGCCCAGCTTATCAATCGTCCAAGCCAGTAAAGTCACTGCTTCCTGCGCAAGTTCAAGAATCGTCTGCGAGCTTCCTTTTGCCTTTTCGTTCAAGGAATGGGATAAATCCACCACCAACATCACTGCAATATTGCGCCCATCATTTTTATGACTCATATTGATACGCATATCAGGTTGCGAACCACTCTTTAAATCAATCAAAGAGCGAATTGCCACATCCAAATCAAGTTCAGAGCCTTCTTCTTGATAACGCACACGCACTTTTTCTTGCGGTTTTAAAGCATCCAAAATGGCTTTCAAGCGTTTTGCCAAAGCCGAATGTTTTTCAAGTATCTTATCCACCACTTGCACATTGCCTTGCGGATGCACTGCCTCATACACACTTACCCAATCAGGGCGATAGGTCTGACTGCCATAATCCCACTCATGGTAATGACGCGGTGGTAAAGCATTGATATCATCATCACGCTTCTGATCTTCAAGATGCTCAAAGGTTTCTTCCTCTTCATCACCTTGCTCAATATAAATCCACAAAGCTCGATTATCATCACGATAATCCACTTCGGTATTATCAAAATAAATATTCGGCGACAAATCAGCTTGGCGGCGTGTTTTAGCAATAAATGATAAGGCTATATCTGCCATCTCTGGCGTACTTGACTCTCCTTTTTGCATCGTATCAAAGAAGCGCTGCACAAAACTATTCAGCACCTCATCTTGCAACGCAAAATCAGCATCAAGAATAGCCCGAGAAACAAGTGCCAAGCGCAAACGAATCAATGATACATCCGTGCGCTTCAAATCATCTTCATTGGGAACAGGGTGCAATGCTAAAAATAACTTCCGCAAACCAGGGAACTGCTGCATCGCCAAGTATTCCACACGTGAATCTTCAAACAACTCAACTGCAACACGCTGAAAAGGGCTCCAGTTATCCACCACAACCTTGCTACTCCACTTACGATGCGCCGCGATATGCGCCAACACCGCACGATAGCGGTTGATACCACTCACCCCATTAAAATCATCATAAACATCAGGCAAACGGATACCATAATCATCATAATATGGCATAGGCTTGCGCAGCTCATCAAAAATCAATGAATATGGCACCAAATAATCACCATCTTGCCACAAACCACGCAAATAAAGATCCAATTGACGCTCATGATCCACCATCAAAGTGCCATGACGTTCCCGCTGCATCACTGCTACCGAATCAGGGGATTGTAAGCTAAAATAATCTTTTTGACGCTCTGGATGGTTGCTGTAATAACGTGTACCATAATCCATCCAGTTGCTAAAACCTTCCAAGCTTAGTTGCGATAACAAACGTGGCGCTTGCTCCAATAAAAAAGGCAAGCCCGGGCTTGGAAAGGTGGTGTGATGTCCATGCACCGAAGCCGTGGTATCAGCAATCATCTTCTTCAGAAGATCAAAGTATAGATGAATTTGCTCAGAGCTATGCAAACGACGCGAAACCGCCGCTAATGACTGTAAAAATGGCACAATTGCCTTGAAATTGGTGTTCGTGGATAAGAAAAGTACAAAATCTTTCACATCGGCAAAAATATCTTCGCCGACCAAGCTTGCAACTTCAGGCATTTCTTCCAAATAAACCAACAGTGGTTCAACACCACGTCCCATCTTACCAATAAAGCGACCATTCTCGATATAAGCATGCACACCATCTTCAGATAGTGCTTCTTTGGCAGCCGCAATACATGCATCAAACACTTCATTTGCCGCAGGGAAACGACAGTTCAATTGCTGCCAGTAAGCCTCTGCTTTTTCAGAGCGTACAATCGGTTCTTCATTCATAACGGCAACCGTTACGCAAAGATCGTATCAATAGCATGATCCAATGTAACACGAATATCCGCGTCATCAGTAATCGGGCGCACCAATGCCATACGGCAAGCTGCTTTCGGCTCAATACCGCCTTTAATTAGAGTCGCTGCATAGGTTAACAAACGGGTCGAAATACCTTCATCCAAGCCATGACCTTTCAAATTACGTGCCGCAGCACCAATTTTTACCAATTTCGATGCTAATTCTTCATTGATACCCGTTTCTTTGGTAACAATGGATGTTTCGGTGGCTTCAGAAGGATAATCAAATTCAAAGCCAGTAAAACGTTGTTTGGTCGATTGTTTCAAATCTTTCATCATGCTTTGATAACCAGGGTTATAAGAAATCACCAGCTGAAAATCTTCATGCGCTTCAATCAATTCGCCCTTTTTATCCAAAGGAAGTGTACGACGATGATCTGTTAAGGGGTGAATCACCACGGTGGTATCTTGACGCGCTTCAACAATTTCATCCAAATAACAAATCGCACCAATACGCGCCGCCGTGGTCAAAGGGCCATCCAACCAACGTGTGCCATTGGCATCAAGCAAATAACGACCCACCAAATCAGAAGCCGTCATATCTTCATTACATGCCACAGTAATCAATGGTTTACCCAATTTCCAAGCCATGTATTCAATAAATCGAGACTTACCACAACCAGTCGGTCCTTTTACCATCACAGGCAAACGCGCCGCATAAGCAGCCTCATATAGTTCAATCTCATCAGCTTGTGCCTGATAAAATGGCTCTTCATTAATGGTATATTGTGCTTGATCGCTCATAAAAATCCCCTTAGCTATGTTAGGGCGGATTATAAACAACACAAAAAAAATAACATGCTTATATTTTTTATGAATAGCATAAGGATTTCTTATGTTAAAATGATTGACTATACCATTGCTATATAAAAAATTAGCTTTGCGCTCATGGCAACACTACTTTTCAAACTCCGCAATGTTCCCGATGATGAAGCCGAAGACATTCGCGAACTACTGACTGCAAACAATATCGACTATTATGAAACAACGGCTGGCAGCTGGGGCATTTCTTTGCCAGCCATATGGTTACATGACAAAAATCAACTTGAGAAAGGTCAAGTTCTTATTAGCCACTATCAACAAGAGCGTGCTATAAAAGCACAAAGAAACTATGAAGAACAATGCCATGAAGGTACACAACGCACTATATTCACACTGATTGCCGAAGCTCCCTTAAAATTCTTCTTGTATCTCTTTGGCATTATTTTTGTGCTTTATCTTACTACGGTTCCAGTCAGCTTCTTATTTTCCTCATAAGATAATAAAACCTTAATCGGTTAACCGACTCAATGCTTCATGGTATTTTTCTGAAGTTTTGTTTTTAATGGCATCTGGTAACTCAGGGCCTGGTGCTTGTTTGTCCCAATCAGAAGCTTCAAGCCAATCACGTACAATCTGCTTATCAAAACTAGGCGGACTCATGCCTTTTTGATACGTTTCCACATCCCAAAAGCGTGATGAATCGGGTGTTAGAACCTCATCAATTAAGCATAGTGCTCCATCATCATCCAAACCAAATTCAAACTTCGTATCGGCAATAATAATACCTTTCTGCAAAGCAAATTCAGAGGCCTGCTTGTATAGCTCAAGGCTTACATCCCGCACCTGTGTCGCTAAATCATCACCAATCATATCTCGCATTTGTTCAAAACTAATATTTTCATCATGCGCGCCCACATCGGCTTTGGTGGATGGCGTAAAAATCGCTTCTGGCAACTGCTCTGCTAATTCCAACCCTTCTGGCAAATCAATACCACATACAGAACCTGATTTTTGATATTCCTTCCAACCTGAACCAATCAAATAACCACGCACAATTGCTTCAATCGGCAATGGTTTAAGGCGTTTCACAACAATGGCATGTGAGGCAACACTTTCACGCTCTAGCGCATCAGGTAAAGCTTCTTCAAGTGTCATATCAGAAACATGACTTGCCACGATATGCGATAGTTTATCAAACCAAAAATCAGACACCGCATTCAAAACACTACCCTTACCTGGAATAGGTGTAGGCAAAACCACATCAAAGGCAGACAAACGGTCTGTTGTCACAATAAGAATATGTTTATCATCCACTTCATACATATCCCGCACCTTACCGCTGTGCAATAATTTTAGGCTTTTGATATTGGCATTCAGCATAGCATTCATTCGATATTCCTCTCTACAATTCTGCGAAGCTTATAATGCTTGGCTAAATAAAAAAGCCCCCTACTTTCGCAGGAGGCTTCTCAAAGACTTTGTTAAAAGTCGGTTTATTTATGTGCAGTAACTTTTTCGCGCCAGTCAGCACCAAAAATCTTATCAGCATCACCAGGGAATGATTCAAATGCACGTGCAAACTCACCATGAGTTTTCGCAAATTCAATTGGATCTTCACCAGATTTCCAGCAATCATAGGCTTGACCCAATGATTTACCACCAGCAGCAGGGCTATCAATATGACCGAAAGCACCACCACCACATGTATTGATCACATTGCCATGACCCAAGTTTTC
Source organism: Mariprofundaceae bacterium (assembly GCA_027018935.1). Taxonomy (GTDB): domain Bacteria; phylum Pseudomonadota; class Zetaproteobacteria; order Mariprofundales; family Mariprofundaceae. The sequence goes on along the minus strand of JALUXZ010000135.1, from coordinate 2,248 downwards.
GAAGAATCCAGGCAAACGCAATGCATTCATACCACCAGAAATAATTGGTGCAGTTGGTTTCATACCATACCATTTTTGGTTGTAGTAATGACCCATGCACTCATCACGCTCAAGCATATAAGCAAGAACAGTTTCAGCACCATGACCTTCCATCTTACCATAACCCATTGTACCAGTATGCATACCTGAAGCACCCATCATACGTACAAGTTTCATGTAGCATAATGGATCCATGCCCATTGGAGATTTGTAAGAAGTCAAAGCACCGTGACCAGCACGATGGAAATGCAAGAATGTGTCAGGGAAAGCACGACGTGCAGTGGTTACGCCAGCAGGACCCGTTACAAAACCATCAATCAAGAATGCAACATGTTTTTCGTTGCCATATTTAGCAAATGACTCAAGAATAAATTCACCACGTGCAATACATTCTTCATGGAAATCAGCTGTGGCATTCGCAGAGAAAAGTTTCGCTTCACCTGTTTCTTGCTGTGCACGATCCATGGTTTCTGCAACCATAGGAATCACAGTTTTCATTGGGCAGAAAGGCTGATTGGCTTGAGGCTCATCATTTTTAATAAAATCGCCACCCAACCAAAAATCATAACAAGCTTTAGCAAATGGTTCAGGACGCAAACCCAATTTTGGCTTAATAATCGTACCAGCAATATAACCACCATCCACTTCAGAACGACCCAATACTTTCCATAAATCCGAAATGCCCGTGCTTGGACCATCAAATTTAGTCATCATGCATTCAGGTACCATGAAGTCCAACATACGAAGCCCAACATGATCACCCATGCCTTGGTTATTACCAAGAATCAAAGACCACATATGTGAAATATTAAATGTGCCATCCGTGATATTTGGATCAAACAAATCAACAGGGTATGCAACCTTCATCAAACCGCCGCCAGTGACATTGTTGCCATCAGCAAAGGCTGTTTCATCAATTTCATATACCAAAGCATCCACACCACGTGTGAAATCATCGGTAGTCGATACTTCAACATTGGTACCTGTAGAAGATTCAGCAGCGATATGAGCTGCCACTTCCAAGAAACCATATCCTTCAGCAGGCATTAATTTATAAGCCACAAGAAAATGCTTGCCACCTGCAATTAACTCATCTTCATTTAAACTTAAATCAGCGTAACGATTCGATTGATCCATTGTTAAGAATCCTCCAAAAATATTATTTCGGAGAAGACCCTCCCCCGACAAGGCGAAGTCTACACCCTACCAACATCATGTCGAATCAAAGCTAATGATGACTTGCATAAGTTTTTCTTATACATTGTGCTCATGTCATTCACTTTTAAACAACTTCGCATTTTTGAATCGGTTGCCAAACATCAAAGTTATACAACCGCTGCCAAATCTTTATTCTTAACACAGCCCGCAGTTTCCATGCAAATCAAACAGCTTGAAACATACGTTGGCATGCCACTATTTGAACGCATGGGGAAATCCATTCAGCTCACACAAGCTGGCAGTGAGTTATTAAATTATGCCGAATCCATTCATCAACAAATGCAAGAAGCCCACGATATGTTACAAGAATTGAAGGGCGTAAAACGCGGCAAACTACATTTAACCATGGCATCTACTGCCAACTATTTTGCCCCGCAACTAATTGCAACCTTCAGGCATGAGTACCCAGCTATCGAAATCAATTTGGATGTAACCAACCGCTCGGGCTTGGTTCACGCGGTCGAACATAATCTTACCGATATGGCAATTATGGGCTTACCGCCCAAAGGTCACCATCTCACAGGCATCCCTTTTATGGATAATCCTTTGGTTGTTATAGCCGCCCCCAATCACCCCTTAGCACATGGCAAACCTATCTCATTATCCGAGGTCGCTGATGCTCACTTTATTGTCCGAGAATCTGATTCAGGCACACGCATGGCAGCAGAGCGTTTTTTTGCCGAACATCAACTAGAGCTTATTCCAAGCATGGAAATGAACCGTTCAGAAGCCATCAAACAAGCTGTGATGGCGGAATTAGGCCTTGGTATTGTATCCTTGCACACCATTGAAATGGAATTAGCACTCAAGCGCCTCGTTGTACTGGATGTGGAAGATTTTCCGATTATGCGCCAGTGGTATATTGTACACCGTACAGGCAAACGCTTTGCAGCTATTCCAGAAGCATTCAAAGATTTCGCTATAGCTCATGCTGAATCACTACTCTCACTACCAAACTATAAAGCTTAAACCCTCACGATGTGCTATGCAT
>JALUXZ010000134.1 GCA_027018935.1 Mariprofundaceae bacterium | reverse complement strand
AGGAGCCAAATATCTTTCCTGAGCGTGCAGATGTGTTGAGGCAGGTGATTTCATTGCCAATAATCAAATGCTCGATATGGATAACTTCACCTTTACGATTTCTTAGATAAACATTTTCAACGATATGCGCACCTTGCTTATGCAAATGCTTTAGGTGTTTGCGAATACGCATTTGAGACCATGATGCAATAAGCCAAGGTTTTGCAACGATAAGAGCGGCAAGCAAGAGTAGTACAGCAAGGATTGCCAAGTTTGTGGCTAGGGATTGTACTGAAAAAGCAAGCATGATATGCACTCCGATGATGAATTAATAAATGCAAGGATATGCGTTTAAATTGAAACTTCCGTGATATTCATCACCAGAGTTTTTAATAACGCCGCACTTGCCTATAATGCATCGGCAGGTGCGGCGTAAGATTAAAAATTAAGCTGTTTGAGCCAGTCTTCTAAAAAATGAATATTAAAGTCTGCTTTTTGGAAGCCAGGATTCGCTAAAAGTCGACGATGTAAATCGCAATTGGTGGTGACACCGATAATCGCCAACTCATCAATAGCACGTTGCATACGACGTATACATTTGTTGCGATCGCGTGCATGGGTAATGATTTTTGCAATCATAGAATCATAGTGTGGTGGAATTTTATAACCTGTGTAAATGGCTGAATCCACGCGCACACTGCGTCCACCAGGGGCATGATATAATTCAACAGTGCCTGGAGAAGGCGTGAATTTAAAGGGGTGCTCCGCATTGATGCGGCATTCAATGGCATGCCCTTTCATTTTGATTTGCGATTGCGTATAGGCAAGTTTCTCACCAGCAGCAACACGGATTTGCCATTCAATAAGGTCAACACCAGTAATAAATTCTGTGACTGGATGTTCCACTTGAATGCGTGTGTTCATTTCCATAAAATAGAAGGACTGATCTGGATTAAGCAAAAACTCAATAGTGCCTGCGCCTTCGTAATTGACAGCCGCAGCCGCTGCAACGCCCGCAGCACAAATGGACTGACGGGTTTCTTGGCTGATGGATGGGCTTGGTGCTTCTTCCAATACTTTTTGATTGTTGCGTTGAATCGAGCATTCGCGCTCAAACAAATGAACCAAGTTGCCATGTTTATCGCCCATGACTTGTACTTCAATATGACGTGGCTCCTCAAGGAACTTTTCAATAAAAACAGTATCATCACCAAACATGATTTTGGCTTCAGTTTGACATACATTGAAGGCGTTAGATAATGAGGTTTCCGAGTGGACAATTTTCATGCCACGTCCACCGCCGCCAGCGGCAGCTTTGATGATAAGTGGGAAACCTGTATGTTTTGCAACTGCTTTAGCTTCTTCAACCGTACGAACAGCACCATCAGAGCCTGGAACTAAGGGCACATTGGCTGTTTCCATACGTTTCTTGGCCTTAACTTTATCGCCCATGATATGCATGGACTCTGGCGTTGGACCAATCCATGTTAGACCTGATTCAATCACAATTTCAGCAAATTCAGCATTTTCTGCAAGAAAGCCATAGCCAGGATGAATCGCTTCAGCATCGGTAACCTCGGCAGCAGCCATAATGGCAGGAATATGCAGATAAGAATGTGTGCTGGATGCAGGGCCAATGCAAATGGCTTCATCAGCTAAGCGTGTATGCATAGCATCTTTATCGGCTTCTGAATAAATGGCAACTGTAGCAATGCCAAGCTCTTTACATGAGCGAATAACACGAACTGCAATTTCGCCACGGTTGGCGATGAGAACTTTATGAAACATAATGCATTCCTTATGCTGGCGTGATAACAAAAATAGGTTGTCCGAACTCTAATGGGCTGGCATCACCAACAATGATTTCTTTAACAATACCGTCATATTCAGCTTCGATTTCATTCATAAGCTTCATGGCCTCGATAATACAAAGCGTGTCACCCTTTTTCACTTTATCACCTTCATTGACAAAAGGATCAGCATCAGGACTAGGTGAGCGATAAAAAGTGCCAACCATGGGCGATGTCACAACATGCTCTTGGTTGTTTTCTGTTTCACCTGTAGATGCTATTTCAGTATTTGCTGTAGGTGTTGAAGCAGGTGTAGCGACAGTTGTTAGTGCTTGTGGTGCAGGTGTCATTGCAGGAGTAATGCTGCTTTGGCGGGAAATGCGAATGGATGTTTCGCCTTCAGCAACT
>JALUXZ010000133.1 GCA_027018935.1 Mariprofundaceae bacterium | reverse complement strand
TTTTGGCAATAAATCCCTGCTTTATATGCACTTTAGGATACATTAAACCATAGTTTATATCAATATATCAATGACTTAAGTGTTTCTGAGTGAAATCTATTTAAGAGGGGGGCAACCATGAAGCAGCCTTCTTGCCTTTAGCAATTCATCACAGGCGCGGAGAGAGATATATCAGTGAGATGCATCATTCATTGAGTTGATCAGCATCTCCCAATAAATTAGCTACTTAAAGCTTTGCAGTAGCGATGCTGTGATCAAATGCCAGCCATCTACCAGTACAAAAAGAATAATTTTGAGCGGCAATGAAATCATCACTGGCGGCAGCATCATCATCCCCATACTCATAAGCACCGATGCCACCACCAAATCCAGCACCACAAAGGGGATATAAATTAAAAAACCAATCTCAAAAGCTGTGCGCAGCTCACTGATAACAAATGCTGGAATCAATACATACATCGGTGTTTCACTTGATGTTTTGGGTTTTTCAAGCCGTGCAGCATTGAGAAATAATAATAAATCATCTTCTCGTGTTTGCCGAAGCATGAACGATTGAAGTGGAGCTTTTGCCTTTTCAAAGGCTTGCGCTTGCGATAACTCCTTTGCTAAATAGGGCGTAATCGCATCAGCGTCAATTTTTTGCCAGACAGGCATCATAATAAACATGGTCATAAACAACGCCAAGCCAATAATAATTTGATTCGGTGGACTCTGCTGTGTCCCCAATGCCTGACGCAGAAATGCAAACACAATCACAATCCGAATAAATGATGTCATCATCATCAAAATAGATGGTGCCAATGTCAAAATGGTTAGAAATGCCAGTATTTTAAGCCCTGTAAACCAATCATCAGGGTTGTTACCCTCACCCAAGCTAAGTGAAAGTGTTGGAATATCCGCAGCCCAACTCACTTGTGGCAAGAGCAGTAAAACTAAAAGTAGAAGTCTAATCATCTGCTGTTTGTTTTACGATTTCAGAGACATCAACAGGCTCTTTTTCAAAGGACTCAATCACACTTACACCTGCCACAGAGGATATAGATAAGATGTAATGTTTGCTGCCTCGCTGCACTTCAATAAGGCTATGCTTAGAGTCCAACGACAAACGCTGCAGCACTCGCATACCCGATGCATTGCTTGATAAGCTATGGTTTTGAAAGCGTTTCATGCTCCATACAAATAAAGCAAACAGTGCCAACACCCCTGCCAAAGCGGCAATGGATTGCAACAACATCATGGTTAAACTTTGTTCCATAAGATTTAACTCAAGCTTCGGATACGCTCGCCAGAAGGCACAATATCCACAATACGAACGCCCAGTTTCCCATCAGCAGACACCACTTCACCACGTGCAAAAACTTGACCATTGGCTAAAATTTCAACCTCTGCATCTGCATCTTTTTTCAAATCAACCACAGTACCTCGGTTGAGGCGAGCTACAGCATGCAAAGGCATTTCTACACGCCCTAACTCCACGCTAACCTCTAAAGGAACATGCATAATCGCATCCAAATTAGGGCGTGCTATATCCTGCTGATCAATGTCTGTATTTGTATCATTGGCATCACTCATGATGCACCTCCGTCTATCTTTTGAATAAGTTCAGCCGCTAGTGTGCCATCTTGGCTTCCTGCTTTTGCCTGAAACATTGGCATCTTATCAACCCACAAGATGCTTGGTTCAGATTCCGCAACTTTTAAAGGTAGATAATCACCGGGGGCTAAATTTAAGAATTGCCCAACATTTAATGTACACTGCCCCATTTCCAAGCGCATGGTGATAGGCACGTGATTCAAAGATGCCTGTAATCGCTGCACCCAATCATGATCCACAGATGCAGGCTCATCACTCATCGCTGAGCGTAAGTTATCCAACATTGGTTCAAGAAAAGCACGAGGGTAATGCAAGGTAAACATACCTTTTACATCCTCATCCAACTCAATTTCAAATCGTATCGAAAAGCATGCATCATAGGAGCTTGCTACTGCCAAAAACTGTGGGTCCGTATCGATCTTAAACAGCACAAAATCTAATACACTGACAGGCTTCCACGCATGTTCCAAATGCATTTCAAGGCTCTGGGCGATACGCTCAGACAATCTTTTCTCCACTGGTGATAGCGTAAGAATTTCCTCACCATATGCTTCTCCACCGCCGCCCAACATGGCATCCACATGCGCTACAATAAGAGACAAATCAAAGCTCAACATCATTCGCCCAAATCCTTCCACAGAATACGCAAAAAACACTTGCGGCTCCTCTGTATTAATCACATCACTATAAGGCACTTCATCCATATCTTTAAAGGACACCACGACATCACGGTTAAAAGTATCCGACCACTGCTCCTTCAAAGCTTCTGCCATACGCTCTTGTAAATTTACAAATAATGGGTAACGCCCAGGTCCATCAGAAGCACCACTATCAAAGGTAAACTCCTCAGCATTTTCGAGTTGTTTTAATGGCGGCAATGTTGAAAAAAGGGCTTCAACAGTCTCACCTGGTGCAACACTTGCCACCAAAGCTTCAATTTCTTCAGGCTCAAGTATGGGCTTGGACTCTGCATCTGACTCCACATTAGGCTCTTCCACCGCCGCAGTTGATGTTGCATCAGCTGTCATTGCGATACAAAGTCCGTAAAAAACATTTTCTTCACTGGTTTGTATGGTTGAAAATCCTTATTAATGCGATAAATCAACTCTGACTTTAAATCATTTTTACCTGCTGGTGTCCTAATTTCTTCAAATTTTTTACCCGATACGACCGTTATAATCCTATCCTTTACAGTTGCTGCTCCCACGGTAGAGCTAAGTCTCACCTTGTCTTCTTCGCTTCGTAGTATCAATAATATTTTGGTACGTAAAAAACGATTATCATTGGCCAAATTAATGGTTAGACCATCAATCTCCATTTCAACTGGCACGGCATCAGGATCTTCCACTTCCACTTCCGGCAATTTGGTCTCCACCGTTTCCGTTGGCGCGCCATCAGAGGTTTCTGCTGGCTGATTATTTTGTATCAATGTCCATGCCACAAAACCACCCACACCCAACACCAATATCAGCAATACGGTATTAATAATTGGCAATAAACCACCTGATGATTTTTTCTCTTCTTTTTCCTCATCAGCCATTTGCATACTCCTTCAGTTATTCTTATCTATTTTTCATGTTTGCAATGCACCCGTCACTTATACAAAACAATCTCAACTCGCCGATTACGATTGCGCCCAAAAGGTGTTGCATCGGTTGAAACAGGACGCGATGGACCATAACCTGCCAGCGACAAACGTGCTGGATCGACACCTTCTTCCTCCAAGATACGCAAGACTGATGCCGAGCGTGCTAGCGTGAGGTTCCAAGGGTCTTGATATTTATTTCCAACTTGTTTTTTAAATCGAGTATCCGAATGTCCATTGACTTTTATCCTACCTGGAGACATGGCCAACATGCGTGCCATTCTTCGTAGGGCTTTGATATTTTCAGGTTTTAGTTCTGCGGAACCCTCATCAAACATCACCGCATCACTAATTCTCAGGTACAAACGATCTTTTACAATGACACCCTTCACTTTGTGTTCCAATGTACTGTTTTGTAAGACAACGTGGCTATTTTGACGCATCGCCAACATCAACTCGCGCGGAGTTACTGCACGCTGTAGCTCCGAAGGAGGAATTAAATTAATCTCGGTTCTTTTGCCCGCATTTAAAACAGATACAGCTTTTTGAAAGTATGTAGAAATATCCTGCAAACCCGTTTGATCCAGTGTCGACATGGACACCAATAAAATAAAAAAAGTCAGCATCAAACTTACCAAATCCGCAAATGTCGTCATCCACGCTTCTGGATCAGGTTTATAAACAACTGGCCACTTCTTTTTCCTAGCCATATTAAAAACCCCGCTTCGGTGATGCTACAGCAGCACGATCACCACCCGATAATCGAATACCACTCTTATTCTCAGGATTGGCTGTAACAGGCCTAAATTTTAAGGTTATTTCCACACGTCTACTCAAATCTGGACGACCCACAATCGGATGTTTATCGCCCATGCCAGCAACAATCATGCGACCATTGGCAACACCACGCTCTGACAAAGCATGAAAAACACTCATCGCACGTGCCGCTGACAATTCCCAGTTAGATGGGTACAATGAACTCTTTACTGGGCGCTCATCGGTATGACCTTCAATAAGAATTTCAATGACTTCAGGATGTGAGAAAATAGCTGCCAACTTATCCATCAACGGCATACTGCTAGGCGATAAATCAACATGCCCTGATGCAAAAGCTATTTTCTCAGGGAGTCGAACACGAACTTTATCCTCATCCAAAGGAATGGCATTCATACCATCAATGCCCAACACCTTCGATACTTCCGTCAATTCTTTGGCGGTTCGTTTGGGGGCATGAGATCCTGCAATAATATCACGAGCTGGCATGGCTGGCCCCTTGCCTTTGCTTAGGTTGGCTCCATGAGCCAAAGGGCTGAATGTTCCAGCCAGTGATCCCAATGCAGCAAGCCGTTTCTCTTCTACAATCACCGCCATAGATGTGAGTAGAATAAAAAATGCCAGCATCTGCATCATCAACTCAAGAAATAAAGCTGCGCCAATATCCTTGGGGGGATCAATAGGATTTGGTTTTTTGTCTTTTTTTGCCATGATTTATCGACTTAATCGAACGCCGATGAACGTTCCTTCGGAGGTAAGTAACCAAGCAACTTTTGCTCCATCACACGCGGGTTCTCACCTGCCACCAATGATTGAATACCCGTTAAGATAATTTCCAATACCAACATCTCTTCTGTACTACGGGTTTTCAACTTTCCTGCCCACGGCAGAAATAAGATATTGGCTAGCAGCGCCCCATAAAAGGTTGTCAAAAGTGCCACAGACATCGAAGGTCCAATGGATGAAGGGTCTTCCATATTGGATAACATCAACACCAATCCTACCAAAGTGCCAATCATTCCCATAGAGGGCGCATATGTTCCACAAGCTGTTAACATATCAGCACCTTCAAGGTGTCGCCCTGATATTTTATCCATTTCCATATACAAAATATCTTCTATTTCGGATGGTTCCTGACCATCAATCGCCATTTGCAAACCCTTCGCCATAAATTCATTTTCAATATCGCCGACCTTACTCTCCAAAGCTAAGATGCCATCTTTACGAACCACCTGTGCCAGCTCAACAAGCTCAGCAATGACATCTTTACCAGCTTGTACCTTATACATAAAGGCTTTGAGAATAACGCCAACCAACCCAATCACCTTTTGCAACGGATAACCCACCAGTATCACGCCAATAGTTCCGCCAATCACAATCATAATGGACGGCACATCCACAAACCCCATCAAACCATCACCAATGGCAAAACCAACCAGACCAAATGCGACCAAAATGCCTATGACTGTTGCAATATCCACGTTTTCCTCCTGCCGAGATCATGTCTCAAAAGACTTTTCTCGCATCAATATGCTATTGTTTTACTAAATACATTGAGTAGCTAGCAAGAAGCATGCAACTTTTATCACTCTGGTGTTTGCAATACCTCACAACCAGATAGCACAATAGAAAACACCTGCCACAAGGACAGGTGTTTTGCATCTCCAACAGAATCTTGAAACGCGTTTAACGTTTAATCTGCATCAACGATGAGAGCATTTGGTCGGTTGTTAGAATGGTTTTTGAATTTGCCTCATAACCACGCTGAATAACAATTAATTTTACAAATTCACCCGCCAAATCGACATTCGATTGCTCCAAGGCAAAAGGTGAAATGGTACCCATACCACCAGCTCCCGGTAGACCCAGCACAGGTGTGCCTGATGCAATACTTTCCTGAAGTAAGTTATTACCAACATGATTTAACACCGCATCATTGGGAAAGTTCGCCAAGGCGACCTGATACAAACCACGACGCTGACCATTGGTGAATACACCAAAAATCTTACCAGAAGAATCCGTTTCCAATTTATCCAAGAAACCCGATGCAAAACCGTCACGAGTCATCTGGCGTGTTGCAAATGAACCAGCCACCTGCACGGTAGCATCAAGGCCTGTACCAGTAATACCCTGCCCATCCGCACTAGTAACCGCATAAAGCGCGCCTTGACCCGATGCATTACCAAAGTTAAGAGAAACAGAACTGGGTGCTGCTCCACTCCAGTTGAACGTCAATAGTGGTGAGTTTTCTTTTACCAACTCACCATTAGGTCCAAATACAAGGGTTTGTGGTCCGATGGCTGTGACCACAGCTGGTATAGCAGCCGTACCTCCAGTACTTGCCGCCAGCGTCCCTGCCACACCTGCAGCATCGACACCATAAGTAGGCGTAATGATTGTACCATCATTCAACGTGATGGGACCGCCACCAAAGGTTCCCTTACCACTTACGCCAGCTACACTGGATGTTACGGTAATCACACCCGCACCATCAGATGCAATAGAATAGCTCGCCCCCACTGCGGTTGTTTGAAAATTTGATACAACTGCGGCCGTAATGGCACCATTACCAGCTGTAAACGCTCCACTCGTGTTATCCGCGATCGCAGGTACAGCCGCAGAAACCGTTGATTTTGCTGCGGCTCCACCACCGATGGGTGTGGCAACACCTGCTGTACCACCCGCCAACTCACCTCCATCAACCGATGCTCGCCAGTCCCATACGGTATTACCCGCTGAATCCTGCCCTACTTTGGTGAACTGCAAGCTTGTAGGATGGGTTTGACCGAGAGAATCAAATATATTCACCTCGGATTTATAATGGTATGTAGCTGGATTATTGGGGTCAAAAGCCGTACCCGTAGCAAGTACCGTGGCATTGGAGTCAAGCGTAACCGCTGCGGTAACCGTCGAGGTTGCTTGCGCCTGCGCCGCCAAATTAGCAAAGGTAATATCACCAACATTACCTGTTGCTGTACCTGTCCCCTGATCTATACTAAAACCTTGAACCACGTTTCCTTGAGCATCAATAAGATTGAAATCCTTATCCAAAATGAATGCACCAGCTCTGGTGTAAGAGAGCTGATTGGTTGCTGGGTCACGCATGGCAAACAAACCGTTACCGTTGATTGCCATATCCGTAGGGCTGGTCGTGTTTTGCAACGAGCCCTGCGCCTGATCTCGGGTGATTGAACCAATACGCACACCATTACCCACTTGATTCGCAATATTGGATCGCGACACGCCTACCGTTTGTGAAAGTACATCTGAAAAATTTACATTCTGGCTTTTAAAACCCAGAGAGTTGACGTTAGCAATATTATCACCAACAACTCGTACTGCCTCACCAAATGATGAAAGACCGGAAGCACCGATATAAAGCGCATTATAAATACCCATAATATTCTCCTTCTAATTCTATTTATTTAAAACAAACCACCCATGTCTTACAATCGAACTGCTGTAACATCTTGTAAATTCGCAGGAATACCGCCAACCACCAACTGCACATTACCCGATGCCAAGCGAACCGTATCCACCACGCCTGAACGCTGAATACTTGCCGTAATATCACTGCCCTGCATATCAACTGCCGTCATATCAATCGTATATGTGCCCAGTGGAGAAGCTGCTCCTAGGTCATTCAACCCATCCCAACTCATGATATTGAGCCCTTGCTGCATGGCTCCCATATCCATCGTACGAATAGCCTTACCAGCACTGTCACGCACAGTAATTTGCACCGATGAAGCATCCACAGGTAAATCCGTTGAAAAATTTGGATTACCACCGTTATATTGCACAATATTTTGATTCACTGTGACCGTACGTCCCAAATAACCTGCCGATGCAGTATCCAGACGGCTTGCTCCAGTTCCACCTAAACCACTACCATTCGCAGCCATCTTCTCAAGCCATTGATTCGTATTGGTCTGCTGTTCAACCATATTAAATTGTGCTAATTGCGAAGACATTTGCGTTGCATCTTGTGGTTTTAAAGGGTCTTGATTTTCCATTTGGGCAACCAAAAGCTTTAGAAAAATATCTTTTTGCCCCAAATCTTTATTTGTAGTACTTGTTGACGCTGTATCAGCAGCTGTCGTTGCATTTCCTACCTGTAGAGCCATACCATTCTCCTCGCACCTATATTTCCATTCACATTCATTATTAAGCTCATGCTAAAATACTCAGGCTTCCAGCATCTGCCATATTTACGCCCATACGCACAGAGCTTCCCAATGACATAATATTTTCTGCCTCACCATTAGTATTGCTATGAGTCATGCCAGCTACATCATGCGATTCTTTTCCATCATGTTGCTGTTGCGAATTCATATCCATGCTAAAGCCTGAAAGGTTTAACCCTTGATCTGCCATTGCTTGGCGCAATTGCGGTAGCTGCTGCTCCAAAACTTGGCGTGAGGTTTGTTGATCAACAATTAAGTGAACTTGAATTTGTTTTTGGGCATCGGTTTGTATACTTACTTGAATTTTACCCAGTGTTGCTGGCTCCAACATTAGCTCTAACTTCATAGAGCCATCTTTTGCCGCTTTGGATATTTCAAGCATTGCATCATTTGGTTTAAACGATACCGCACTGCGATAAGCCATTTGCATGGCAAAATCACTTCGGGCATTGCGTACATCACGCATAGAACTATCCGTCATCAAAAGCTCTGCTGCTGAACGCCCTGTACCACGATCATCACCTGCCATATTGGCATCTTGCCCACTAGCCGATGACATGACGATTTCAGGCTGTACATTCGATACCTGTGATACAGGAGCCTGTGCTTGCACACCCATTATTCCAGAACGATTTGCTGCCACAGCTTTAAATAATGACTTCACTTTGGATGATTTTTCAGCAGCATCCAACCCTTGCTGAAGCTGCCCCTCTTTTATTTGCTTGGTCAGAGCTACACCTGAATCAATCATTTGGCGTTTATTGGCATCATCTTGTAAGCTCACTTTCACATTATCCGATGCCTGTACTAGCGTTTTAGCAGAAGCCTCTTCACCCTTCACCTGATTTTTACTTATATCGACGGCATCACTTTTCGTTTGGTTTTTAGCACTTGTAAGATCATCACGCTGCATTAATTTTGCTGCATCAATAGCATGATCAAGCTCGCCCGCATTCTTCAAGGAAAAGCGACCTTGAGAGTCTTGTTTAGTAGATGCTAGCTCTACGGTTTCACCTTTAGACACAAGTGCCTCGGCAACTGTTTTTTCTGTACTGTTGGAATCAACTTCTTTGTTATTCTTACCTATAGCTATATTTTTTTTGTCCACCAAATCTTGAACATCCATCACTACGCGAGGGGATTTAACGGCATTTTCAGTATTGTCGCTCTTTTTACCTTCAAGCCCTGCAGAAAGTCCCGCTTTAACGTCCGCTTCTCCGAGCTTGTTCATCATAGGCTGACGTGACTCTTGCTGAAAAGCACCCAAGCCAGCTACTGCATGTTTTTGTAACTTCTCTGTATCATCAATAAGTTTTTTCGCACTTAGAATATCTGGTTTATCTCCAGTTCTTTCCGCCGAAATTTGAACCGTTGCTTCTTGTAATAAAGGTTTATTTAAAAGCGGCTTAGATTTTGCGCCCCCACCTTTAGAAGCTTTATCAACACCATCCACTTTTAACAACGCTTTCATCTTGCCTGCAGCCTTTTCACTATCAGGAGCCGCTGTAAGCAATGCTGTTTTAAGACCTTGTGCGGCAGCTTCTCCTTTGCCCGACAGTTTTTGAGCATCAACTCGCAAGCCTGTTTCAGCTTGTTTGACATGCTTCTGAAATGATGCAATCAATGTCGCAAAAAGGCCGCCTTTCGCTTCGCCCTTAGCCTTGCCTGTTTTAACACTTTCGCCCAGTTGCCCTATCGCACTGCCTTGTGTTTGTATGATTTGATTTGCCATGCGCTACTTAAAGCAGTATTGATGCCACAGGCTTTATCTTTATTTTACAATAACTTAAGATTATTAGGCCTCAGCATAAAGGAAAAATATGCCATCTCAATCGGCAATATTTTCCGCAGAGGCAATACCTGCTAGCAGGTACAAAACAAAGAAATCACTGAATCACAGTCCTCTTTAGCCAAGCTTATTCAAAGCTTGCTGGTAACTCTTCAGTGTTTATAAGCCATTTGCATATAATAACGCTGCTGAATCCTAGATTCATAACCCATGACACTATCATTATTGCTTTTGTATGAAGCTTGCAGAAGATCTTGCCCAACCACGCTTATTTCAAGGTCTTTGATAGCTTTCCATGCCACACGCATATCAAGTCGATGGTAACCATTCACAACACTCGTAGTATTATTTGCCCGAAAAGGGCCTGTGAAATAGAGGTTTGCATCCAATGCTACTGTCTCAACTGGATTCAGACCAACGCCTAAGTGAAACCGGTTGTTCGGATCTTGCCCCAGATTACTCCGTACTGTTGCTGCTGTTTGAGCATCCTGACGAGGGAAGCCCACATACGTCTGATGTAAATAGGTATAGGAGCCTTTCAATGTAATCCATGGCTTAGGTTGATAACGAAAATTGGCTTCAAAGCCATCTCCTTTTCCATTTAACACATTGGTTAAAAAGACGGGCAAAATCCCCAAGGGTCGATAAGGACTGGAAGCACTACTATCCAGCCATGTATCCAAAACACCCTTGTAGAAAATCTTAAATGCCGTAATTTCAATAAAGCTATTTTTATTGGGTCGTAAACGTGCTCCGATTTCATAGGAGGTGACTTTTTCAGTGTTAGCGCGCTTGGCTGGACCAATCACTTTCACCAATAGACCCGATGATCTTTTTACATTCCATATTAAACCATTTTCCATATCATTGGGGGTTCGTGCCGCGCGTGATGCTGCAATCCAAACCGCCCAATCATCATTGGATGCAATCGCCCTGATACTTGGTTGATTTATCCACTTGGTATAGGAGTTCCGTTCCATTTTAACGCCACCAATAATACGCAAATAACCATCTAACAGTGAAAGTTCGTCATTTATAAAAAACGAAGTCAATCCCGACATGCGATTTGGCATTTGAAACTGTGGCGTATTATCATAATGCGAACGGAATTGGCGTAAATCCATGCCTAAAGAAATATTCTGATTTAACACATCGGCAATATCGACTTGGAAATCACCATCAAAGGTTTCTTTTTTCTCATGAATAATCTTGGTATCTATTTTAGCTAAATCATAAAGCAATTGCCCCTTAAAGGTAATATCAGAAGCAACCTCTTTTTCTACATGGAACACCAAGTTTCTACCCCTAAAATAATTAAACCCCGTATAATCTTGCACTGGCTGTGCTGGGGTGCTGACAATCGGCATCCAATAACCACTAACACCTGTTTTAACGCTATATGCATCACCATGCAGTGACATTTTTGTAGCACCATTATCCCAGTCCAAACGAAAACCCTGTTGATGCATACGTCTAGAGTCTGCCGTATCTTTACCCTTTGTTAACACCGTATTGGTACGATCTGCCAAGCCGCCATCACGCAGCTCATTCATACCATAAATTCTATAGTTAAAGTTTTTAAACTTTGAACTATAACTTATATTTCCAAAACCCTTATCTTCAGTACCGCCTCCAGCAGTTACCCTAAGGCCTTGGGACTCCGCTGCATTTTTGGTAATAATATTGATCACGCCATTCACAGCATTCGAGCCCCAAATTGCACCGCCAGAACCTCGCACGATTTCAATACGTTCAATATCTTCCAAAGGATAATTCTGTGCAACCCACCAGACACCAGAAAAGGTTGTTGTATAAATAGGACGACCATCAACCATAACCAACAAAAGATCTGTGAAAAAATCTGTTTGCCCTCGTATACCAATTTGATATTGATTCGCATTGGTTTGAGAAACTTGTAATCCAGGTGCTAATCTTAATGCTTCAGGAATACTCCGCGCACCTGAACGGCGAATATCATCATTGCTGATGATAAATACAGCACCTGCCGTAGTCATATATTTTTCTTCGCGCTTGGACAAGGTGGTTACCTGAACATTCACAAGATCTTCAACGCTCATGGCAAGAAGATCATCAACCGAATAGCGTTCTGTGGCAATCGCCATTGGCATATAAGCCGCTGCGACAAATATGAGAAATATAAAATTTCTCATCCCAGCCCATTCGTTGAACAGCATCATTTTATCTCCCTAAGGGGGTGCTGATTAACTCTGAATAAATGGATATACGATTCAAAATCACCAAGGCAGCAAGCGCAAGCAATAGCCCCGCTATTGCTAAGTTGGCTAACGCAGGTGGTGGCGATTTTGAGCCTATAGGCATCATTCATTGAGTTGATCAGCATCTCCCTAGGCGACTTTAATTAAAACATCGTTGTTTTCAAGTCTATAAAACAAATGATACGTATCACATAGCCATTAAAAAATGAAGCCAGTCAATGTTTCTTGTTCGTTTTTACCATCAATATGGTAGAAAGAATTGCCTCTGGATCAACT
>JALUXZ010000132.1 GCA_027018935.1 Mariprofundaceae bacterium | reverse complement strand
CATCATCATGTTTTACCATCGAATGCATGATGTTTGGCTCACCCTTCAATAAAACAATTTGCCCCTTCACGGGACGAACAGGCAAGCTAAAACCCAATTGCTCTGCCAATACACCACTCCAGCTTCCTCCTGCCAACAGCACTTGATCTGCTTCAATGGATATACCATCAGCACACTGCACACCCGATACCTGCCCCTGCTTGAATATCAATGATTTCACTTCGGTTTGTTCCTTTATTTCCACACCGAGTATCTTCATCCATGCCTGAATAGCTTTGAGCAATCTGGGATTACGCACTTGTGCAACATCACGCCACAATAATGATTTTGTAACTTCTTTAGATAATGCGGACTCATGCTCTAAACTTTGAGTTTGATTCAATATATCCACTTGCCAATCCAATCGCTGTGACCAATCCAATGCGGCTTGCCAATGGTTGATTTTATCATCATTAAAAAATGGAATCATCAGTCCTGATACATAACGCTCAATCATCATGCCTGTATCTTTTTCAATTTGCTGTTGAAATTCAGGGTATAAATCAAGGCTTGCATCAATAAGCTTGGTGAAACTATCGGGATACAACCAAGGGTGAATCGGGCACAAAATACCAGCACCTGCCCAAGAGGCTTCCTGCCCCATTTGACCTCGCTCTAACACCACAACATCAGCACCCTGCTTTCTCAAGAAGCATGCCGTTAAACATCCAATGATACCCCCACCAATCACCAACACCTTCATCAACCACCTCACCTATTGTTGCTTGCAACACAATAAACCCTAACATGCTGCCATGCGCAAGCCTTCACCACCCCACCATATACGCCAAGCCTATCAGCACTGTCAAAAAATCGCAGCGCAACATTATGAGAATTTTCCTACAGCATCCAAACTGATACACTCTGATTTGCGCCCCGCTGTAGCTGCTATCTATGCTTTTGCACGTGCTGCTGATGATATGGCTGATGAAGGCAATGCTGCACCAGATATCCGCATCAAACAGATTGATGCTTGGGAATCTTTGCTGGAGCGTTGTGTAGAAGAAGAATTGGATCATCCTGTGTTTTTAGCCCTTGGCGATAGCATTCAACGCTTTAACCTACCTATACAACTTCTGCATGATTTACTCACAGCCTTTCGTATGGATTGCAGCATCCATCATTATGCCACTGAACAAGAACTACTCTTCTATTGTAAACACTCTGCCAATCCTGTTGGCCGTCTGATATTGGCTTTGCATGGTATCGATGATGGCAAAGCTTTGGGTGCATCGGATTGTATTTGCACTGCATTACAACTTACCAATTTTTGGCAGGATTTTTCCATTGATTTACCCAAAGGGCGCTGCTACCTGCCTGAGTCTTGGCTTGCAAAGCAGAATATTACAGGCGCAGCACTTATCGCATCCGATGTGAATATAGAGCAAATATCACCAGTGATTGCGCAAGCTATTGCATTTACGGATGATTTGTTTCAAAAAGGTGCAACACTACTACCCATGCTACCTTGGCGGTTGCGACTACAAATTGCGGCAACATTGCATGGTGGTCAAGCCATCTTATCCGCAACCCATGGGCTCAAAAATCCACTGCTTGAACGCCCCCAGTTACAACGTAAGGATTGGCTAAATATACTATTTCCTATTCTTTTCAGCACATTCATGCCCAAACGAAGCATCAAGCGTATAGCAAAATGAATATGACATCAGAACAGTACTGCAAAGCAAAAACACGGGCTTCAGGCTCTTCATTTGCTTATGCCTTTGGCTTTTTATCCGAAGATAAATCACGCGCCATGATGGCATTGTATGCTTTTTGCCGCGAGGTTGATGATATTGCGGATGATATTACTGATAAACAGGAAGCTAACCGTCAAATTCAAGCTTGGCGGAATGAAATTACTCATGTATTTGATAGCAAACCTTCTCACCCTATTGGACATGAATTAAATTGGGCACGCCAACACTTCGCATGGGATAAAGAGCTTTTTGATGAAATGCTCGATGGTATGCACACCGATATTGAAGAGCAGCCATTTGTAAAAAATAGTGATTTAACATTGTATTGCTATCGCGTAGCTGGTGTGGTGGGGTTATTGAGTATTGAAGTCTTTGGCTATCAACATCGTCAAAGCCGCGCATTTGCAACCACACTGGCCGAGGCTTTACAAATCACCAATATTTTACGCG
>JALUXZ010000131.1 GCA_027018935.1 Mariprofundaceae bacterium | reverse complement strand
CATTAAAAGCGACTGTGCCAGGAGCATTGATAGCTTGCAGTTCGGCTCGTGTTTGCAATGTCTCGGTTATAATGCCCGCCTGTTTTATTTGGGCTGGTGATAATTTTATGATTCCACCTTCTTCATGTCCGCCATGGGCATCACCTGCATGACCGCCTGCTTCATGGTCATGACCATGTTCACCTGCCATGAGTGGCTGGCTTAGCAAAAGTAATGCTGTTGTAATCAATATATTTACTGTTTTCATGTTTGAGTTCCTTTAAGAATATATTCAGGGTGACCGAGCACTTCAGCTAGGCGAATACGAGCCATCCAAGCCTGCTTGATCATTTCAAGTGCCGTGATTTGAGCGTTTAATCCTTGGTTGATATGAATCACCAATGCTTCCAAATCAAGTTCACCCGCGTTATATGATTTTTGAGCCAGCGTGATCGTACTTTCCGCATTTTTCTGCATATCACTTCTTATCATATTGGATAAGGCCTGTATGGCATTGTGATGATTATCAATTGCGCTTTGCACTTCATAGCGCAATTGCTGTTTGGACCAACTAAGCCCCATGTTTACACGTTCCTTTTCAGCCAGCGCAGCACGGTAGGCACCCTTGTGACTATTAAGCACTGGAAATGGAATGGTCAGACCTAATAAAACAAGCTGTTCACCTGCTTCACGGGCAACCATCGCATTAAAGGTCACATCTGGGATGCGTGTTGCACTCGCCAAATCTGCTTGCGCATTGGACTGATCCAGTTTTGATTGCAACACCAAAAAATCAGGACGCGATTCAAGTGCTACGTTGTAGGCATCTGTAGGTGGTTGCCAATTTAATGATAGCTCAGGTAATTCTAAAGCAGTCATGTTTGAATCTGAAACCTTGCCCAAAGCAACCAAATAGCGTTGCGTGCTCTTGGTTAACAATTGCTTGGCAATGGTTGCGGCATTTAAAGCAGAGCCATAAGCCGACTGCGCTAGGTTTGCATCCAATTGACTGGACTCACCCAACTCCAATTGCCTTGCAACAGCATGACTAACTTTATCCAACACATTACTTTGCTGAGTACGCAAATCATACAACTGACCTGCGAAATAAAGTGTAATATAAGCCCTTGATGCTTCAATCAGCAATCGTTGTTGTGTGGCTTCTCTGTTTTGTGAGGATGCATTCAAAGCCGCTTGAGCTGATTGCTCTCTAAGCCCTTGTTTGCCGCCCAACTCAATACCTTGAGACAACGTAATGTAATAATCATTGCTTGTACCACCGGCATTTAAGCGACGACGTTGTGGCTCCAATGAAAGCTCTGGATTATAAGCATACGAGCTTTGCTCTGTTAGATTTCCTCTAGCAGATTCAATGTTTTTCTCAGCCATTTGCAACATCGGATGTTGCTTAGATACTATCTTCATAGCTTGCTGCAACGTATCTGCATAACTATAAAATGGATGAATGCAAAACAGCATTCCAATCATAAAAAATCGTGTGCGCACAGTTTCCCCCTGTGATATTAGAATATAAATGTGTGGGGAAGCTAATTTTAATCAATGCGCTCTCATTTCATAAAATAACCCAATTATCAGGTTTTATGAAAACAAAGGCATAAAAATTAGCTGTGCAAAGTTTTGGGCGGGTGTTCGATTAAATGATAAACTTCAAAAAGGTTCAAAGACAGCAATGAATTCGCTGGTATAGCATAGTAATCAGACGGACTCTGATTATAAGTAGGTGGCGATAAAAAAACGTGGGCTGCATGGGCTGCACAGGTTGAATCTACAGGTGCTACATCTGAACTATTATTGTTTGATTGCGTCGTTTCAATATGGGCAGGGGCATCTGCGGCATGACACACGTCAATCCCCGCACCACATACAAACATACTCATTTGCAGTGATATAATTGCAATCCAAGCCATATAACGCATGTGGCAAACGGTAACTATGAATCCTATTATAGCAAGCTTAATCACTGCTTAAGAAGGGTGATCGCATTAAAATAGAAGCCATTACATAGAGCCCATAGGTGTCTACACAAGTATTTTATGGTTTAATCTCCTTACCCAAATCAAATCCAGGCAGAGCAATGTTTGCGATATGAGTCAGTTCTTCGATGGAATGATTTTTCAGTATTTGAAGGCATGAGATCAGCATGCATATCCCATCCATGAGAGCTGAGGCAGTGATCTGCCCCTTTCGTTTCATTTGTCTG
>JALUXZ010000130.1 GCA_027018935.1 Mariprofundaceae bacterium | reverse complement strand
TATACCATAAATATCAATAGGTTAGAAGCTTTTTAACGGGTTAATTTCAGGTGTTTTTTAAATAGAAAACCTAAGAAGAAGAGGTGCGGAATGTCGGTTTTTATGTAAAGCGAGATGAGCTATTAGACCCACTTTTGAGTGGTAATAAATATTGGAAACTCTATGCCCTGATGCAGGAGGCAAGCGAGTGTTATAAGAAGGTTTTTTCGTATGGTGGCACGCAATCCAACGCCATGCTTTCTATCGCAGCTTTGTGCCATCAAAAAGGCTGGGAATTTCACTATACATGCAAACCTGTGCCAAGTTATCTCAAGCAGCAGCCAACAGGAAACCTCAGTAAGGCATTGGGTTTGGGTATGATTTTACA
This sequence comes from Mariprofundaceae bacterium, assembly GCA_027018935.1. Lineage (GTDB taxonomy): Bacteria > Pseudomonadota > Zetaproteobacteria > Mariprofundales > Mariprofundaceae. The sequence continues at coordinate 1,835 of JALUXZ010000130.1, read as the reverse complement.
TGAAGTTCCGCATAATGATTATGAAGGCTGTGTTCAGCGATTAAGAGAGTCTACAGAAGCTAAATCATTGTTTATTCCCCAAGGTGGAGCAGATGCAATAGCGCAGCTTGGTGTGCAAAACTTGGCGAATGAGATCCAGCAATGGCAGCAAATACAGCATATTGAGCGGTTAAATATTGTGATCCCTTCAGGTACAGGCACAACAGCCTATTATCTTGCGCAGGCGTTGCCAAAATGCCGTATTTTAACCACTGCTGTGGTAGGAGATACGGCATATTTGCGAACTCAAATGAATATGCTGGGTAAGGTTCCTAGTAATATCTCGATATTAGAAGGTATTAAAAAGTATCATTTTGCTAAGCCATATCCTGAATTGCTTGCGATGTATGATGATTTGCTTGATGCGGGCATGGCATTCGATTTGATATATGGAACGGTGATGTGGAAGGTGTTATTGCAGTATCAGCATGTGATGCAGGTCACAGTTTTATATATTCATAGTGGTGGACTACTGGGTAATGCAAGCATGTTGGATCGTTATAAGAATAAAGGAATGCTTTGAAGGAATGTGATGTGTCTTTTTGTAATATAGGGGAAAAGAATGCCTAAAAAGAAAAAGTTAAGTCTAGAGCACCTGCAGGATATGCAATCACACGCATTATTTTCTAAACTTCCTGAACAAACTTTACAGCGTTTGCATGAGCATGGGCATGCTGAATGTTTTGCAATAGGTGATACACTGATTGCTCAAGGTGAGTTTAATTATTCGCTTTTCCTAATTGTTTCTGGTGTCGTGTCTGTTGTGACAGATGGTGAGAAAGTAACAACTTTAAAGCAAGGTGATGTAGTGGGCGAAATTTCAACATCTGGATTGAGTTCACCTGTAGCAGATGTAATTGCAGAAGAAAGTGTGCAGGCATTGGTGTTTTCTATCGAAGAAGTCAATGAGATTGCTTTTGAACATGAGGATTTTTCGGCTGCGATGCGACAAATAGGCATGCATCGTATTGAGCCAGAGCATTATTAAGCTGCTATTCATAAAAGTATTGTTTTTCATATTTTTAAGTTTTAATTGGCAGTCATGTATTTCCTGGATTCAAATTGTAAGTGCAACTTAATGAAAGTTATTTGAGCTGGTAAGCTGCGGTAGCAGCCTTGCCCTTATCAAACACGACTCATCAAAGGAGCACAAACATGAGCTACACACAGCTTACCGAGGAGCATCGTGTAGAAATCTATGTAGTGGTTCAGTAATTGCGTAGGATTAGAAAAGGGTAATAATTTCAACTTAGGGAGGTGCTGATTAACTCTGGATGAGTGGATATGCGATTCAAAATTTTCAACCCCAAGGCGGCAAGCGCAAGTAATAGCACCGCTATTGCCCATTTTATTCAACGCAGCTAGGGGTGAAAAGCACAAGTTTGGCGAAGTAGCGAGGTTTTTCGAGGTGCCCTTAAGTTTGCCAACGCCGGCGTTGGTAATTTTTGGCGCATAGACACCATGCATTGAGTTAATCAGCACCTCCTTAGGAGATTACCCTATGATCACAGGGGGTTGTGGGGATTTTTTTCTTAGCCATTCCTCTGAAACATTCTTAAATGTACATGACTCATTCTCGGCGATATTTCTCAGTTTCTGTAATCTCTTTTGCGCCATGGGGTCAATGCCTTTAGCTAATTGCTCCTTTGCTTGTGCTTGCTTTTCTCGTGGAACTTTAGAGAAGTTGCTGGGTATGTACCTAGATTCTACTCAGAAACTAAGAAACGCATATAATTCAACAAAAACAATCGCCATGCATTCCATTGAATGCAAGCTTATAGAGGTGAAAGAAGCTA
>JALUXZ010000129.1 GCA_027018935.1 Mariprofundaceae bacterium | reverse complement strand
ATTGAAGGCTAATTTATACTGCAAATATCCAGAATATACTCAGTTGAGTTTAACCTAATATTGTCAAAATAACCTTTTTTTGTATCCAGTGACTGCTCATGATTTTAATGCGATTGCCCTGTACATCAAGCAGCCATAAATTTTCCTCTAAGCATGTATAAAGCCTCAACTTATAGCTTTCTATTGTTACTGCGTTTTTGCTTTTGATAACTGACAGGCAAGAAACTTGCCTCTTGCGGGTATTACAGTGAAAAAATGTAAAAATCAGTTTCTGATGAAACGCTTATAACACAGCGGGCTTTGGGAATATGATGTGGGGCTAGAAAAACAGTTAAAAACTCGTTTTTATATATGATAAACTATATCATTTGGGCTATGACTGCTGACTCTCTTGATTATATTCAATCCTTAAAACCTGATCTTTCGCATTTGAAGGGTGTGCGTGTGGTAGCTGCTATGAGTGGTGGTGTTGATTCCTCTGTGGTGGCAGCACTTTTAAAAGAAGCAGGGGCTGATGTGCTTGGCGTGTTTTTAAATGTTTGGGAGTATCGTCGTGAGGAAGTTTCTGGGCATGGCTCATGCTGCTCTTTGGATGATGCTTATGATGCTCGCCGTGTGTGTGATCAGGTAGGTATTCCATTTTATAATATGGACATGCGCGAGAATTTTCGTCGTGATGTGATTGATCCGTTTATTGCTGACTATGAATCAGGGCGCACACCAAACCCTTGTGAACGCTGTAATCGTTTTGTGAAATTTGGTGCATTACTGGATGCGGCAGATAAGTTGGAAGCTGAATATGTAGCGACAGGTCATTATGTGCAGCGTATGGATGATGAGGCTGGTTTGCATATATATAAAGGTAATGATGATAAAAAAGACCAAAGTTATTTTCTAGCCACAACCAGCAAAGAACAGGCAGAGCGAATTTTATTTCCAGTCGGACACTTGCAAAAAGATGGTACCCGCATTTTAGCCCAGCATTATGATTTAATGACCGCACACAAACATGAAAGCCAAGATATTTGTTTTATTCCAGCCGGTGATCGCATTGCATTTTTAAAGCGTGAAGGGGCAAAAGCAGGCTTTCGGGCTGGTGATATTGTTGATCGGGAAGGAAATATTCTTGGTCGTCATAAAGGTATTGCACATTATACGCTAGGTCAGCGCAAAGGTTTGGGCTTACCTGATGGTCCGTGGCATGTCGTGGAGCTTGATGGTGTGACAGCTCGGGTTGTGGTTGCTCCGCCAGCAGATGCTTTGATTCAAGAGGTGAGCGTTGCGGATGTGGCGTGGCTTAGGGATAAGCAGGACTCGGAAGTAGTGACCGCTAAAGTACGCTATCAGATGAAGCCTGCGGCTTGTCATTTGCAAATAACTGGCGCAGATGTATCTATAGTATTTGAAGAGCCACAAAAGCCGACTGCACCAGGGCAAGTTGCAGCTTTTTATGTGAAAGATGAGTTGCTGGGTGGTGGTATTGTCTCTGGCATTGTGCGATAAGTTTGCCACCTGCAAGGTAGCCTTCTAGGGTGCCGCTGCCGTCATTGCTGACGGTTTTTTCAATGAAGAGTTTTAAGCTGTAAATACAAAGGGGAAAAAATGGCTATTCAACGTACACTTTCAATCATCAAACCGGACGCAGTCGCGAAAAATGTAATTGGTGACATTATCCGTCGCTTCGAAGAAAACGGCTTAACTGTTATTGCAACAGGCATGCGCCACTTGAGCGCAGCAGAAGCAGGTCGTTTTTATGCGGTACATGCAGAGCGTCCATTTTATAAAGATTTATGTGAGTTTATGAGCTCAGGGCCTGTATTACCAATGGTTTTAGAAGGTAAAAATGCTGTAGCTTTGAACCGTCAATTGATGGGTGCTACCAATCCGAAAGAAGCTGAGGCTGGTACGATTCGTGCTGATCATGCTGATTCTATTGATGCGAATGCTGTGCATGGTTCTGATTCGGAAGAAAATGCAGCGACTGAAATCGCTTTTTTCTTCAGTGATTTAGATCTAAATAGCCGTTTGTAAGATAAAGAGCATATGAGCGATTCAAACGTGGTTGATTCTGATTCCAAAATAGAAAACAAGGCACCTGAAGCCGTAACAGCAGAAAAAATATCTGAGCAGATTACTGTTCGTCGTAATAAGTTAGCTCAGCTTCGTGATATGGAGCAAGCTTATCCAAATACGTGGCGTACAGATGCTTCATCTGCGGATATTCATGGCAAGTATGGTGGATATGAGAAAGAAGCTCTGGATGAGCTGGCTGTAGAGGTTTCTGTGGCTGGGCGCATGATGGCTCATCGGGTGATGGGTAAATCGAGCTTTATAAAGTTTCAGGATGCTGATGGACAGCTTCAACTATTTTTGAATCGCGATGTGTTGGGTGGAGCAGAGATTTATAATCCAACTAAAAAGTGGGATTTGGGTGATTTGATTGGAGCTAAGGGTGTATTGTTTATCACCAAGACAGGCGAATTGTCCGTTAAAGTTTCACATATTGAAATGGTGAGTAAGTGTTTGCGCCCATTGCCCGAAAAATGGCATGGTTTAACGGATATTGAAACCCGTTACCGTCAACGTTATGTGGATTTGATGGTGACACCTGAGTCCCGTGATACTTTTCGTACACGTTCCAAAGTAGTTTCTTTATTGCGCCGTGGTTTGGAAGAGCGTGATTTCATGGAAGTGGAAACACCGATGTTGCAAAGCCAAGCAGGTGGTGCTGCGGCACGTCCGTTTGTGACCCATCATAATGCTTTGGATATGGAATTATTTCTACGTATTGCACCAGAGTTGTATTTAAAACGCCTGCTTGTGGGTGGTTTTGAGCGTGTGTTCGAAATTAACCGTAACTTCCGTAATGAAGGCTCGGATGCGACACATAATCCAGAGTTTACTATGGTTGAGTTTTATCAGGCATATGCCGATTTTAATGATGCGATGGATACTACAGAAGGTTTAATTCGTTCGATTGCTAATGATTTGGGCGTTTCTAAGGTGACATGGGAAGGTGTTGATGTTGATTTAACGCAATCCTTTAAACGCATTCGCATGGATGAGGCTGTCTTTGAATATCGTCCTGATCTGCGAGGTCATGCCAATGATAAAGCTTTGCTAGCAACGGTATGTTTGCAAGAGAATCCAAGTGTGAAGCCGTTAATCACTTGGAAAGCAGGGCACTATTTGCTCGAGCTATTTGAAACATTGGTTGAGCCAAAGTTAGAACAGCCAACCTTTATCACCCACTATCCAGTCGATGTCTCACCTTTGGCACGGCGGAATAATGATGATGATACGGTAACGGATCGTTTTGAATTATTTGTGGCAGGGCGTGAAATAGCCAATGGTTTCTCGGAATTAAATGATCCAGATGATCAACGCGAGCGCTTTGTTGCACAGGCTCAAGCCAAGGCGGCGGGTGATGTTGAAGCAACGGGTGTGGATGAAGATTATTTGCGGGCTTTGGAATTTGGCATGCCGCCAGCAGCTGGTGTGGGCATTGGTGTGGATCGTTTGGTAATGATGTTAACGGAGCAACATTCGATTCGTGATGTATTGTTATTCCCACATATGAGACCAGAAACAAGCTGATTGCAGAAGCAACAGATATGCATTGAGGAGCGTCTATGCTGGCTGAAAAAATTATGGTGACTAAAATTACAACAGCACATATCGATGACCGTGTTTGTGATGTGTTGAAATGTATGCGAGATGCTAAGTTACGCATGCTTCCTGTTGTGGATGATGCAGGTGTTGTTGTAGGTGTTGTTTCAACATTTTCAATTATGGAAAATGTTGTGCCGAGTTATATTGTTAGTGGTGATCTTAATCAGATTTCATATGCGCCTGACATGGGTATTTTGCGTAAGCACTACCTTGAAGTGATTGAAAAAGACTTGCTCTCGGTGATGGAGACGAAACCTTTATTGGTTAAACCTGGCGAATCACTGCTATCAACAGCAGCAGCATTAACAGCCTTTGGCAAACATGAGTATGCATTGGTAGTCGATGAGGAAAAGCACTTGATTGGAGTTATTTCGGCGGGGGATATTCTTGATCGTTTGGATAATATTATAGAAGGTGTAGAAAACGATGCATAATACAGAACACTTGGCTTCATCAACGGTGGTGTTTGGCTTTGATCCTGTTTGGGTAGCCGTGTCCATTTTATTGCTTATTTATGGCGTGATTATGGCTGAGAAGTTTAACCGTGCTGTATTGGCTTTGTTGGGTGCTGGCCTGATGATTCTTTGCGGGGTTCTGAATCAACAGCAAGCTGTATCAGGTATTGATTTTAATACCATTGGATTACTGACTGGCATGATGGTTATTGTAGCGATTAGCCAGAAAACGGGCATGTTTCAATATGTCGCTATTAAGGCTGCCAAGGTGGTAAAAGGTGAGCCTTGGGGTATTTTGGTGATGCTGTCGTTGGTAACAGCAGTATTTTCAGCACTTCTAGACAATGTTACAACGGTATTATTGATTGCTCCTGTGACATTATTGATTACTGATGCCCTAGGCGTGCGCCCTTATCCTTATTTGTTTGCGCTTATTTTAGCTTCGAATATTGGCGGTACGGCAACCTTAATTGGTGATCCGCCTAATATTATGATTGGCTCAGCTGCGCATTTAAGCTTCACTGACTTTTTAGTGAATTTAACGCCCATTATTCCTGTAATATTTATTGTGGTGATTGCTGTGATTTGGTTGATGTTTGGGCGTGATTTAAAGGCCTCGGATGAGAAGAAACAATTGATTATGCAGTTTGATGAAAATGCAGCGATTAAAGATGTGCCTTTACTTAAAAAGAGCTTGTTTGTGCTGTTTGCGGTGATTGCCGGTTTTACAGTTGCGCATACATTTCATTTAGAGCCTGCAAGTATTGCTATGTTTGGTGCCGCAGTTTTATTGCTATTACAAAGCTGGGGGCAGCCGTTACACGATAAAGACCATGCTTATGAAGGCATCATGGCAGAAGTTGAATGGACGACCATTTTCTTCTTTGTTGGTTTGTTTATTATTGTAACGGGTGTGGAACATACAGGGGTCATCGCCATGTTAGGGGAGAAGACACTGGCTCTGACTGGGGGAGACTTTACTGCAACAGTAGGGGCAGTTTTGTGGGTTTCTGCGATAGCTTCGGCATTGATTGATAACATTCCTTTTGTCGCGACAATGATTCCTTTGATTCAAAGTATGGCTCCAACATTTGGTGGTGAAGAAGCATTGGTTCCTCTGTGGTGGGCATTGGCTTTGGGAGCATGTTTGGGGGGTAATGGTTCGTTAATTGGCGCATCAGCCAATTTGATCGTGGCGGGTTTTGCACAGCGCGCGGGGCATCCCATTGCCTTTCTAAGCTTTATGAAACACGCATTTCTTCTTATGTTGCTAACAATTGCGATTTCTCATGTGTATTTATATCTGCGTTATTTAAGTTAATGGAAATGAAATTTATGAGTTTTAAGCTGTGATGAAATCCTACGAATGGATGTTGGCACGTCGTTATTTAAAATCTAGCCGAGATGAGCGTTTTGTCTCGTTAATTGGTTGGAGTTCGGCTATTGGCGTGGCTATTGGTGTGGCGGCATTGATTGTTGTTATGTCTGTGATGTATGGATTTGATGCGGAATTAAAAAATAAAATACTTGGATTTTCTTCACATGTGGATATTCAAGGCTCGGATGATACTTTGGGCGACTGGCAAGGTTGGTTGAAAACGGCTGAACATCTCGAAGGGGTTGCCAAAGCAGCACCCTATATGACAGCACAAGTGCTCGCCAATCATGGACGGTATTCAACAGGCGCTATTTTAAAAGGTGTTGATGTTCATCGTGAAGAAAACATTGCCAAGCATGTCATATCAGGGCGGTTTGTTTCAGCTTCACCCGCAACACCTTATGAAGTTGTTATCGGAAAAGATTTAGCACGCAAACTACATGTAGTTGTGGGTGCTTCTATGCGCTTAATCTCTCCAGTAGGCGGCATTTCTCCTGCTGGGATGGCTCCACGCATGCGAGCCTTTCGTGTGGTGGGTATTTTTGACTCTGGTTTCTATGAATATGATGTTGGTCTGATTGTTGCACCTTTATTGGGCGTTCAACGGCTTAATCGTACGGGAGACAGGGTGAGTGGCATTGAGTTGCATTTATACGATCGAAATCAAGCTAGTCAGGTCGCAGAAAGGGCTCGCATGCAGTTGCCTGCTAATGCTTGGGTCACAGATTGGATGCATCGACATCGATCCTTTTTCCAAGCTTTAAAAATGGAGCGTTTGGTTATGGGGATTATTTTATCCCTTATTGTCATTGTTGCGGTCTTCAATATGGTTTCATCACTGGTGATGGTGGTAATGGAACGGCGCAAAGAAATTGCTATTTTGAAGACGGTTGGCGCAACGCATGCGTCAGTTATGCGAATATTTTTAATGATGGGAACCTTGTTATGTGGACTTGGGACGTTGCTAGGCGCAAGCTTTGGTCTGTTGCTGGCTTGGAAGTTAGATGCTTTATTAAGTTGGTTTGAGCAGGTGACTGGTATAACAATTTTATCTGGGGATGTTTATTTTATTGAACATGTGCCTTCGGTGATTGATCCTATATCAGTAACGTGGATAGTGCTTATTAGCTTGTTGATGGGAGTTGTGGCAACATTTTATCCAGCTTGGCGGGCTGCCAATGTGCCGCCAGCTGATGCGTTGAGGTATGAGTGAATGTCTATAGAAAAATTGCGGAGTAAAGCAAAAAGGGCATTGCTGGATGGCAAATACCCTAAAGCATTAGAATTTTTTGAAGGTTTACACAAGGCCGAGCCAAATGATTTACGAACCTATGTTAAATTGGCAGAACTACGTGAGAAAACAGGCGACTCTGTAGGAGCCGTGAAAGATTATATTATGATTGCAAAAGCTTATGCTGAGCAGGGGTTTGTGGTTCAGGCAATTGCGATTAATAAAATTATTTTGCGAATAAGCCCAGAGCAAACAGAAATTCAAGAGCGGTTGAAGGAGCTTTCTTCAGAACGCGGTGATAGCTGGGCTGTTTCTACTATTCACCCCCAAGATCATGTGCGGGCAGATGATGTAAATTTAGGCAAACAAGCCAAATTAAATGTTCAACGGACACCATTGCTGGCAGATTTATCGGGTGATGAGTTTGAATCATTTATGGATTCGTTGACACTAAAAACCTTTGCTGCTGATGAGCATATCTATGAATATGGTGTTGAAAGTGATTGTTTATATTTGATTGGTATGGGCTCTGTACGTTTGAATATACAGCTTTCATCGGGTGGGAAACGTGTTTTTTCTAGGCTTTCCGAAGGCGATTTTTTTGGTGAACATGCCTTTATGTCACATACCGCACATACGGATGTTGCTGTTGCAGAAAGTGAGGTTAGTTTGCTTATCATTGACCGTGAAACATTTGATGTTTGGGTTAAGAAACATGCAAAGATTAAAGATACCGTAGAGAGTTTTTACCGCCAGCGGGTATTGGATCGTGTATTAGCCATGACCCCAGTTTTTGAAAATGTGCCAGAAGATGCTCGGATGGCATTGGCAAGTAAATTTAATATGCGATCTTTTGTTGAGGGTGATATTGTTGTGCAGGAAGGAGAGCTAGGTGAGAGCTTCTTTTTGATACGTTCAGGGCATGTTGAAGTATCAACCCATGATATTAAAAATAATGGTCAGCAGATAGCCCTAAGTGTGATGGGGGAAGGTGCTTTTTTCGGTGAAGTAGCTTTATTAACCGATAAACCTAGAACCGCGACCGTTGTAGCAAAAGATTCCTTGGAGTTGATGGAGTTAACACGTGAAGATTTTAATGCCATTACGATTGAATATCCATCTGTGAGAAGTGTTGTCGAGTTGTATCAAAAAAAACGTGTGCAAGACACTATCAAAACATTGATGCAACGGGGTAATTGATTTGCCTGATTCTGCGCAGGATGTATTGCTTAAGGTTCGAGATGTAAGTAAATCTTATCACAGCGAATCAGGCTCGTTAAATATACTGAAACATGTTGGTTTTGAATTGTCTCGTGGTGAGTTTTTGGCTGTTGTTGGGGAATCAGGTTCAGGAAAAAGTACATTATTACAAATTTTAGGAACCTTGGATGACCCTGATGCGGGTCATGCATGTTTGGCAGGGCAGGAGCTTTTTACTTTAAGCCAAAATGAACGTGCACATTTGCGTAATCGTTCTATTGGTTTTGTTTATCAAGCTCATCATTTAATTCCAGAGTTGAGTGCTTTAGAAAATGTTATGTTACCTTTGCTTGTTGGTGGTGAGAACAAACATCAAGCCGAGAAAATTTCAATAGATTTGTTGGAGCGTTTGGGTCTGAAAGAACGCTTGTTGCATGTGCCTGCAAAATTATCGGGTGGTGAAGCGCAGCGTGTTGCCGTAGCGCGTGCTTTGGTGGGTAAACCCAGTTTGTTATTGGTGGATGAGCCTACTGGAAACCTTGATGAGGCAACTGCACAAAACGTTTTTCAAGCGATGCAGAGCTTATGTCAGCAAGAGGGTACGGCAGTGGTTATGGTAACGCATAGCATGACTCTGGCAGGGCAGGTTGACCGTGTATTATGCTTGAGGCAAGGCCAGCTTGTTGCCGCTTAAGTTAATTTCTTTTTGACGAATCACATAGTTCTGCTAAGCTCGCTAATGTTGTTTCTTGGATATAAGTCCAACTATGTGTTTTTTTTATTTTTTCGGGTTTAAAGAGGGCGATGTGACGAAGGCTGAAATTGCTAATATTATTTATGAACGTATTGGGCTTTCCAAAAAGGAATCAGCTCAAATTGTTGAGACAGTTCTAAATGAAATGAAGCTGGCGCTTGAAGCTGGTGAAGATGTTAAGCTATCTGGCTTTGGGCATTTCATGCTTCGTGAAAAGCATGCGCGTCGCGGTCGTAATCCTAAGACTGGTGAAGATATTACCATTGAACCACGCCGTGTTGTAACTTTTCGTGCTAGCCAATTATTAAAAGAGAAATTGCTTGAAGGTGGTGAGTGAGCGCATCTGCTAAGCAGTTAAAGCATGCTGGGGTTTCTGTCCCTGAGTTGCCTGATAAACTTTTTTTCTCTATTCGTGAAGTAAGTGAATTGTGTGCTATAGAGCCGCATGTTTTGCGTTATTGGGAAACTGAATTTAAACATATTCGGCCCGTTAAAAAGAGCGGTAACCGCCGCTTTTATCGCCATCGTGATGTGTATGCGGTACTACAAATCAAACATCTTTTGTATGATTTAAACTTTACCATTCGTGGTGCCAAAAAACGCCTAATGTCTGGCGATTTAAATGATATTGTCGAGCAGCAAGATGTGCAAACATCGCTGCGTATGATTCGCGAGGAATTACTGTCTGCCTTAGATCTTTTGGCAGATTAACTCATAACATTGAATAAGCGGGACGCAGCGCACTACACTGGGGGGTGTTTAAAAAGCACTACCCAAAATGTACCCATTATTTTCACCATGGAGACCATGTTTCTGTAGATTGTAGGTCTGGGCTACCCGAATTAACAATCAAAACTGAATATTAAATCACTACAATTAATAGTATTTAGTGAGTGAAGTGAGTATTAACTTGGGTTAAAATAAACTGCTCTTTAGTTACCAATTCAGTTTTAGGTGTTATTGGGGGCTATTCAATAGACTTATCCATATTCTCTCAGCTAACCTTAATTTTTATAGTGACTTAGGGTGAGGATTTAATGGCAGCAGAGAGCAACAGTAATAACAATTTTGAAGCAGCTCTTTTCAAAACAGCGGACAAGCTAAGGAAAAACATTGATGCCGCAGAGTATAAGAATGTGCTGCTGGGGCTTATCTTTCTCAAATATATTTCCGATTCATTTTAAGAATTATTTAAACGCTTAGAGCAGGATGAGTATTCCGACCCTGAAGATAGGGATGAATATATTGCTGAGAATTGTTTCTTTGTGCCTGAAATCGCCCGTTGGAAATCCTTGCAAGCCAAAGCCAAGTTGCCAGAGATTGCTATTGCCCTTGATGCTGCGATGGCAGCGATTGAAAAAGAAAATCATGAATTAAAAAATGTACTGCCATTGGTGTATGGTAAACCCAATCTCGATAAGGCATCCCTTGGTCAGCTTATTGATGTGATTTCTGATATTGAATTGAAAGCACAGGATGAAAGCTCCAAAGATTTGCTTGGTCGTGTGTATGAGTATTTCTTGGGTGAGTTTGCCAATCCGAAGGTAAGAAGGGCGGTCAGTTCTATACGCCAAAATCTATCGTGAAACTCATGGTTGAGATGATTGAGCCATACAAAGGCAGAGTCTATGACCCAGCCTGTGGTAGTGGCGGCATGTTTGTGATGAGTGAGAGGTTTGTGCAAGAGCATCAGGGTAACATTCAGGACATCACCATTTATGGGCAGGAGTCCAACCAGACCACTTGGAAGCTATCCAAAATGAATCTGGCGATTCGCAATATCAATTCTCAGTTTGTGCCATGGAATACCGAAGGCACATTCTTGAAGGATATGAATCCAGATTTAAAAGCGGACTACATCCTAGCTAATCCACCATTCAATCAATCTGAATGGGGTCAGGACATTTTGCAGGAGGATGGACGCTGGAAATATGGTGTTCTCCCTGCTGGCAATGCCAACTTCGGTTGGATGCAACACATGCTTTATCACCTTGCTTCTAAGGGGGTGATGGCAACGGTATTTGTAATGGCTCTCTAAGCTCCAATACATCAGGTGAAGGCAAGATTAGAAAGAACATCGTACAAGCAGACCTTGTGGATTGTATCGTAGCTCTTCCCAAGTAACTTTTTTATAACACAGGTATTCCAGCCACCATTTGGATTCTACGGCGAGGGCGCGTAGGGGCAGGTCTTGTGCCTGCTAGAGAACAAGGGCAGCCACAAGGGACTGCCCGTACATTATTATAGCTCGAGAAAAGGGGAGAGCTACGAGGATATTAAAGGCTTCTGCAAATCTTCAACCCTTGCCGATATTGAGAAACACAGCTTTGTACTCACGCCCAGTCGATATGTAGGCATTCCCGATGAAGAGGATGATGGCATACCCTTTGAAGATAAAATGAAGGATTTAAGCACCACGCTTGCAGCTCAAATGCAAAAAGAGAAAGAGCTTGATGAGCAAATAAAAATGCAACTTGCCAAGATTGGGTTTGAGTTATGAGCTATGTAAATCAGCTATCACAAAATGCGATACCTAACGATGATTCTCTAAGGTCGCAATTTACGACCTCAAGTGGCTTGGATGGTGCAAGATGAGTCATGAAGTAAGTATCATCAAAAGCAATGAGATTCAGAGTAGGATTTTCACCATCCGTGTTTTTCAGGTGATGGTGGACAGCGATTTGGCAGAGCTTTATCCAGTTGAAACAAAGGTTATGAATCAAGCTGTGAAAAGAAATATCGAACGTTTCCCTGAACAGTTCAGGTTTCAACTTACCCAGAATGAACTTGAAAACTTGAGGTGCCAAATCGTCACTTCAAGTGGCAGTCAAAGCTTGAAGTCACAAATTGTGACCTCAAGTGCGCATGGTGGGCGAAGAACTCTCCCCTATGTATTCACTGAACAAGGCGTATCCATGCTTTCGGCAGTGCTGCGGAGTGACACCGCTATCAATGTCAGCATTCAAATCATGGATGCCTTTGTGGGGATGCGGAAGTTTATCGCCAACAATGCAGCTATTTTCCAACGCTTGGACAGTATCGAGCAAAAGCAATATCTTACCGACACCAAGTTGGATAAAGTGTTTGAAGCGATTGAAGCCAAAGATATTAAGCCAGAACAGGGCATCTTCTTTGACGGACAAGTGTTTGATGCTTATGTGTTTGAAGTTCTGGGGACATAATATATAATTATGTGCGGGAAAGTTGTCATTCTAGGCTTATGAATAGGTTGAAATGTGTATTGTGTCCCCCGAACTTCCAGTCTGAATTTCTTGGGGTATTATAATTCATAAACTGTGCAAGACAAAGTAGATAGGAGAAAGTAATGCTAGAGATTCTGAAAGAAAATTCATTACAGGGTGTGGGTAATGAAAAATTCACGAACCTTTACCTTGAACCACCAACTGAGTCTGTGATTGAACGTGCTAGGTTCTCTTTGCTTATAATTGGATTGCTGGGTATAGTCGTATTGGCTATTACAGTATGCTTGACTTGGCTTATCCTTCCTCCAGTTATCGGATATGGGTTAATGTTCGCAGAATGTTCATTGATGGGGGTGCTTTACAGGCGCATTTTTCCTAAACAAGAGGATACCCGATGGATGCTCTATGTGCCGATTTTAGCTATCGCATTTATAGGGTGGCAGATGTATGATAAACAGACTATTGAGAGTGGTTTGGTCTATCTTTTTGTTGCCTTGTGCATGTTTGGAATAGGGGGTATTTATTACGCGACATGGTCGAGCCTTAAACCTTATGACGATGATGATACCGTGTTTAGGTCTGTTTATAAAACATCAAAAGATTATCCCGAAATTGCAAATTACATAAAGAAGGTGGCTGCAA
>JALUXZ010000128.1 GCA_027018935.1 Mariprofundaceae bacterium | reverse complement strand
GGGGTTTGACTGAATTTAACAGCTCTGCCATAGCTTGGTTAACTCCCTTGCACGTTGTTCAATATCATCTGCATCAAATAGCCCTGAAATCATGGCTGCACTATTCGCACCAGCAGCTTTAATCGCTACAATATTATTGCTATCAATGCCGCCAATAGCGCAAATATTCGCATCAGGAAGCAATATTCTCGCTTTGGATAGCCGTGGCAAGCCCAATACAGGCACTTCTGATTTGCTTTGGCTGGAAAATACAGCGCCAAATGCCACATAATCTGCGCCAAAATCCAAGGCTATTTTCGCCAATGCCGCATCAGCGCGACATGTCACGCCCCATAACATATCTGAACCCAAATTTTGGCGAATACCACTTAAATCTTGTATATCATCTTTGCCCAAATGCACGCCATCAGCATTGGCATCCTGCGCCAGTTGAATGGAATCATTGATGATAAGCGTGGTTTCATATTTTTGGGTGAGTTCGCGTAAAAGAAGTGCGCGTTTGAGCTTACGTTTAAAGCCCATTTTTTTGTCTCGGAGCTGTAAAGTTTTTACACCACCAAGCATGGCAGCTTCTGCTTTTTCAAGCAGGATTTCTGTTTCAATATCAGCGGGGAGTATGCCGTAGATGCCATGATTTATTTTCTTTTCGGTCATGACGTGAGTGTAGCGGCTATCTTATTTAAGATTTCTTTAATCTCACTCTGGCTTAAAGGGTTTCTGCTTTCGTATAGCACTCGACCATTAATAGATAAAAACCTAACTCTGAATTTGTTTTTTGGGTTCAATTTCTTGGCTACGTTAACTGCTGTGTGGTAGCCATGTTCATATTCACTTTCATTGCATGAGATGATGAAAATTAATTGTAAGTTTTCTACTTCATGTCCCCAAGAGACTAAAGCTTTATTTTGCTTGATATACTTTGTGTTTTTGAATGATGGTGTTTCAACAAGTAACACAGTTCCGTTAGCTAATGAGAAATTATATTCTTTTTCAAGTTGGCTCTGAAGATTTGTGCTTCGATACATGTCTCCTTTGCTTGTAGAGAGTATTGAAAAATCCAAAATTTCTGCAAAAGCATTTGCGGGTAAAAGTAAGATTATAATTAGTAATGTTGATTTTAGCATTTGACTCTGTGTTCCATGTTCATAAGAGCAGAATGACTAAAAGCTTAAAAAGCGTCAAGTAGTGACACAGCTATAGCAGAGGGATGACTACGCTCAGTCGGTACTTTCTTCTTCGTGCCCTTCGTGGTTCAAGAGAAAATAGGCTCAAATTCGATCAATCAGTTTCAATAAGTCCGTGAACTGCGGCAAGCTCACCACTTTATCTGCATATTCCGCAGGCACATCTTGGTAGCCATGCTCTGCAAAACAAACTGTGTGGCACTCGGCAGCAAAACCTGCTTCCACATCGAAACGCGTATCCCCCACCATCACTGCTTCACGATGATGGATACCCATAGCGCGACAGCATTCTAAAAGCATATCAGGTGCTGGTTTTTTGGCAAAACCATCTTCAGGCGATAATGCCAAGGTCATATAATCATCCAAGCCCAATGCTGCGGTTACTTTGACACGCGCTTTGGCAGGTTTAGCTGTCACGATGCACATGGGATAACCCTTGGCTTGAAGTGTATCCAAGGTTTCTTTCACCCCTGGAAGTAAGCTTCCTTCATCAGCAGGATGTTGTTCATAAAAATCAGCAAAAGTATGATACAAAGCCATGGTATCAGGATCATCCATAGGTTTACCAAGCACATTGGATGCTAATTTTTGCGCCCCGCCGCCCACATGCGGTTGAGTTTCTTCAATACTCATTTGAAAGTCATAACCCAGTTTTTTCAAGGCGCGATTGGCATTGGCACGAATATCTGGCAATGCATCAATCAATGTGCCATCCAAATCAAAAATAAAGCCTTTTATTGTCATTTTTATCCTCTTTTAAGCCAAAACTACTTCAATTTCTTTTAAAACATCACTGTTTTGCTCTATTTTCTGTAATGCTTCAATCGCGTGCTGTATAGATTCTTCATCTTCATGGTTTGTTATCTGCTTTTGCAATTCACCCAATGCCCATACGGCATGGCCTCGCACCAAAGCAGATTCATCATTGAGACATGCAAGCAAAGGTTTTCTAAAACTTGTATCACCTGAATTTCCCATCGCAATGCAAATATTACGCGCCAATGCCGCCCTACCCGTCCGTTTAATCGGTGATTTTTTA
>JALUXZ010000127.1 GCA_027018935.1 Mariprofundaceae bacterium | reverse complement strand
TTGGACGATATTTCAATACCATTTCAATCAAGTGTTCCGTTTCAGGGCGGGGTACAAGCACATCTTCAGAGACAACAAACTCATCTTTCCAAAAGGCTTTTTTACCCAAGATATAAGCCAAAGGCTCGCGCTTTAATCGCCGCTCTAATAACTGGTTGAATTTAGAAACTACATCTACAGGCACTTCATCTTGTCCACGAATAATTAAATCTGTCTGCGACACTCCCCAAGCTGCCATCAGCATCAACTCCGCATCTTTCCGAGCTGAATCTACACCTGCTTGTTCTAATTGCTGAATAACATTAAATAAAAAAGAACGTAAGAACATAACTAACCTTATAAACTAAAGGAGATAAATTACCCATTATTGAACGTTTACTGCTCATCTATCTCTGAACCAAATATTTCTATACCCGACCTTGCAGTTTGAGGTAGGTAAACCCCAAGTTCTGCTACATCTAAAGGCTCTCTACACAGTTCATAAGACCCTCGGTTAGTTTTCATCTCGAAATACTGCATTTTACTGCTCCTACCTAACAGTACCTTAACAACCGTATGCTTTATATAGTTTGGACACCGTAAACCAAAGGTTATCTCTTTTAGTAAAAGTGGTGAATCCTGAACTCCTTGTTTCCCAATAAGCCTCCACTCTTCTTCATAGTCCCAGTCTTCAGCTTTTCGTAAAAGTATATTTCTTTCAAGTTTCTTTTTTTCCTCAGTATTATTCATTAAAAATGTATTGATAAGTTGTGATGTTTTTATGATACGGCTCCCACCATAAAGCACCTTGCTAAGCTCAGGAAGAGGCCTGCGTTCTACACCATAGCCAATACAAATACCTTGATGCTGGTCTCCATAATGGCTCCATAAAAGTGCATTTGAATACGTAATTGAAAAGCAGCTTACACCCCGTTCATAGTACTGGTTAAGTTCGCTTTCTATTTGAGTAACTAAAATCCATCTTTCAGCTTCTTTAATATCTACTTCATACTCAGGACTAGCAGCTTGATACGCAATATATGAAAGCTCATCATCTGCCTTCTTTTTTGCCATATTTTCAGCATATCGACTTGCATCTTCACCCTTCATTAGGGCTTGCTTTAAACTTTCCAAAGCACCTGCCTCAACTCGTTTCTTTACCAAAAAAGCCAATAGCCTACGTAGTTCTTCAATTGTTGAATCACTTTCTAATGTCGGGTTACAATCTAAAGGGTCATTAAATACCCTAGGGTTAGAAAAGTAAATTGTATCATGGCATAAGGATTCTAATACTGCTGTATTAAAAGCACGATACTTATAGAAAGTTTCAGGTTTTTCTTCCATATTAACTCCCATCCGACCTTACCTTTTATCTTCAAAGCCTACCAGTATAACATGGTTTTACTTTTGCCCAGCAAGCAGCTCCGCTTGATGATGGGTAATCAATGGTTCAATCAACTCATCCATTTCACCATTCATGATTTGGTCAAGTTTATACAATGTAAGGTTGATTCTATGGTCGGTAACACGACCTTGCGGATAATTATAGGTGCGAATACGTTGCGACCTATCACCAGAGCCAACCATATCTTTTCGTGCTTCAGCACGCTCTGAATCTTTTTCGGACTGCTCTTTATCCAACAACCTAGCCTGCAATACTTTCATGGCTTGGGCTTTGTTTTTATGTTGGCTGGCTTGGTCTTGGCAAGTAACCACCAAACCCGATGGTGCATGGGTTAGGCGTACCGCAGATTCCGTTTTGTTCACATGCTGACCACCTGCACCCGATGCTCTATACACATCAATACGCAAGTCTTCCGTGCGAATATTAATTTCTACCTCTTCAGCTTCTGGTAAGATTGCAACAGTGCAAGCAGATGTATGCACACGACCACCTGATTCTGTTTCAGGCACACGTTGCACCCGATGTGCACCCGATTCAAATTTAAACACAGCAAACACATCTGTACCCGTGACTTGCGCTACGATTTCTTTGTAGCCACCAATACCAATATTACTGCTGGTTAAAATGGAAACTTTAAAACCTTTGCGCTCGGCATAACGGCTATACATACGAAATAAATCAGCGGCAAATAAAGCTGCTTCATCACCACCCGTGCCAGCACGAATTTCAAGAATAACATTCCTATCATCATTAGGGTCTTTGGGAAGAAGCAAGGTATCCAAGCGTGATTTACTAGCAATCAGCTCTTCTTTAAGCTCAAGGATTTCTTGCTGCGCCATGTCT
>JALUXZ010000126.1 GCA_027018935.1 Mariprofundaceae bacterium | reverse complement strand
ATCATGGATACGTTCACTCAGCCTGGCTGCGATTGCAGTTGCGGCGTTGGCGGAACCAATGCTTGTGCATGCCAAGCCTATTGAAAAAGAATTGTTCCCTGTTGATTCAGTATTATTTGATAAAAAACATGCACTCACTTACCCCTCTGTTGCGGGTTCTTTTATGGTGTTCAGCGAAAATCATATGGATGGCTTTAGTGTTGTTCGGGTACCTGTAAATCAACCCGACATGGAAGGCAAGCGTATTGACCCTATGATGTTAAATGAAGTATTGCGCGAAGGTGTTGCGCTTAAAAATGGAGGCATTGGTTATGTGAGTAACCGTATCGGCCCTGTTTCTGCATGGTTTTGGCAAGGTAAAGGTGATTCGCATATTGCCATTGCTAATATGGCTTTGTTTCGCGGAGGTTTAGTTCCAGGGCATTTAAATGCATCTTCAGATGCCCAAACATGGTGCTTTGATGCTACTTTGCAAAAGATTCGTCACAATCAACTACTGAATGAATTTGTAAATCCCAATAATGGTGAGCTTTTAGGGCAAGATTGGCGTGTCTATAACTCCAATTATATCGCTTACAAAATGGCATACAGAGATACAAAATCAGGCGTTAAAAACAAGCTTCATAGCCCATCATTATTTATTTTCAAACGTGGCAATAGTGAAATAAGCATGTTGCCCAACGCCTTTGACGGCACTATTTCACCTGATGGCACGCAAGTGGCTTTTGTTCGCGAGGTCAAAGGTAATTATGATTTATGGATGCAAAATTTAGATGGTACAGGCTTAGTGCAGTTAACCACCAACACCTTTGCTGATTTGGAGCCTGCTTTTAGCCCCGATGGTAAACAACTAGCTTTTGTATCCAACCGCGATAGCGAAGGAAATGTGCGCCATACTTCGATTTACGTGATGAATATCGCTACAGGCGAAACAACACGCATTACCAATGCTCCGCGTGCTACCGATGGTGGTGTAACGTGGAAAAACAATCACACATTGATTTTCCACTCCAACCGTGCTCTAGCAAAGCCTCAAAGCAAAACAGTTTCTGACTGGAACTTATGGCAAGTTGAATTTCAATAAAGCCTGTTTCTTATACAAGATAAAACAAAAAGGATCCAATCAATGAAAAAAATACTACTTCTAATCGCCCTAACCATAAGCATCTCAACTGCTCAAGCCAATGATTTATTTGAATTTTTGGAAAGTGGTGGTCAACAAGCCAAAGAAGCACCTGCCGATACTGCCGAGCTGATTACTTTAGAACCTAAAGAAAGTGAGATGTACCCCAAAGTATCTCCTGATGGAAACTATCTGCTAACCCTCACTGGCAAATCTAAAAACTATTGGATTTCTCGACGTGCCATTCAAAATGGTGATCCGCTCAATACTGTCACGGATGATTTAGCCGCATTGGGAACCGTAGCTTGGTTCGGTAACAACGTTTCTTTTTTGTCTAGCCGTACTGGCTCCTTGGGGCTATGGCAAAAACCTGCTGATGGTGAAGGCTTAATGCGCCGTGCAAAAGAGCTTACTGGCAAGTTAAAAGATATTACCTTATTAAAAGATGGGAGTATGATTGCAACACGCCTTATCATGCATGGTCATGATAAACATATGCAAAAACGACACTTGGATAATTTCAACAACTGGGAAATCGCTGGTACACACGGTTATATCGTACATATCACTGCGGATGGTTCTGAAAAGCGTCTAAGCGAAGGTTTTCAGCCTGCAATTTCACCAGATGGTAAGCGCATTGTCTTTTCGATGCCTATTGGACGCAGCATACATTTGTTCATCATGGACATAGATGGCAAAAATTTAGCGGAATTAAGTGATGTTCGTAGCATTGATGTACAACCTACATGGAGCCCTAACGGTCAGTGGATTGTATTTACATCGAACCGTTCACATGCCGATATGCGCGGTGGAAAAAAGAATCAATGGGATATTTGGGCTGTTACATATGAAGGCAAGCAGTTAACACAATTAACATTCAACCGTGCCCGCGATGGTGCGCCATCGGTTGCCAATGATGGCTCTGTTTATTTTCACTCTGATCGCAAAATAAATAAGGCTCTTATGGCAGTACACCAAGTTTCAGGTCATGTTGAACGCTTTCATATTTGGAAAGTTAAACTGCCTCAATAAGCATATCGAGCATCCTGATATTGTATCTCAGGGTGCTTTTTTCATCATGGTTTGAAGACGCTGATTATGCTCAGGGTTTAAGCTGCTTAGTGGCAGGCGAACTACAAAAGATGCGCCTTTACCCTCCTCACTCTCTACCCATATTTCTCCATAATGAGCCTCAACAATATGTTTACAGATAGCCAGACCCAGACCAGCACTTCCCTGTTTGCGAGCCCGCGAATCATCAACACGATAAAAACGATGAAATAAACGACCTTGATGCTCTTTCGCAATGCCAATGCCCTCATCACAAACCGTAATCAATACATGGTCTTGTTTGGCATAGGCAGTTAGCCAGATAGTAGAGCCTGGCGGCGCATATTTATAAGCATTGCCCAACAGATTAAAAATAACGCGCTCAAGTTGACCATAATCACCCATCACGTCTAAATCATCTTGAATATCCATTTCTAAGCGCAACTGCCGTTGCTCAAATAAAATCAAATGCTGCTGTCCAACCTCTTGCAATAGCAGCGACAGATCCAACTTGTTTTGCTCCAATTCCAGCATCCCTGCATCAGCACGTGCCAAGGTTAATAAATCATCAACAATACGTTGCATACGAGCCACAATATCCAAATGCTGCTTTAATAGCTCTTCATGCTCTTTAATACTGCGTGTTTGCCGAAGTGCTACTTCAATTTCACCTTTCAAAATGGTTAATGGCATACGTAACTCATGTGAAGCATCCGCAGTAAACCGCTTTTGCGATTTAAAGCTCGACTCCAGCGCCTCAAACATTTGATTTAAGTTCTTCTCAAGCTCCTCAATTTCACGCTCTCTGGCATGTTCCGACAAACGCTGAGAAAGATCGCCTCGCGCAACCGCTTTGGCTGTTTTTTTAATCTCCTCAATCGGACGAAGTGCACGTTTGGACATCATATAACCAGCCCATGCACTCAAGAGAATCGAAATAAGCCCAAGAAACCCTCCGATTGTATACAGCAATTTAAAAAAGCTTTGTATTTCACTGGTGTTATGACCAATTAATATCACTGCTACAACACGCCCAGATTTATGAATAGGTAAGGCTAAGACCCGCATATTACTTTTGCGCAACAGGGAATCAGTGGATATAAATACAGCCTCTTTTCCAGCCATCGCCTGACCCAAAGCGAAACTGACCTGATTGCCGCCGGTACCTACCAAACTTTTATCAGATGTATATTGAATCACACCGTTGGCAGTAATAAGTTCAACAGAATCACGTGTATCGCGGGCATAATTATCCAACACTGTCAGCCAATAATAACTATGTGACTGCTCCAGCTCCAATTCCAATGTATGCGATTGCGATAATAAAACATCATCAAGATTCTGATAAACTTGGCGTGCCAAGAAAAAATAAATAACCAATGCAGCAAAAATGAGAATCGATAGCTCCACTGCGACATACAGCAACGCCAAGCGACCACGAAATGTGTCCAACATATGGTGGCGAATCTTTTGTATCATAAGCTGTCGATCCGTTTAATGCTGCTTAAATGAGCGGGCTATCGGCACTCAGCAAATAACCTTGTCCGCGCATCGTATGCAATAAAGCTACATCATGACCCTTATCAATTTTATTGCGTAAATGACTAATGTATACATCAATCACATTGCTTTCTGGGTCAAAATTCATATCCCAAACATGCTCACCAATCAAGGTACGTGATAATACTTTATTCGCGTTACGTAACAAATACTCCAAAAGCGAATACTCTTTAGTGGTAAGGCGAATCGGCTTTCCTGCACGGGTGACTAGCCTTGTAATTGGGTCCAACTCCAAATCTGCCAATTGCAATGTTGGTGTTTTAGTATCAGCACGGCGACGCAACAATGCTCGCACTCGCGCCAAAAGCTCTTCAAAAGCAAAGGGTTTAACCAAATAATCATCGGCTCCAGCATCCAGTCCACGCACCCGATCTTCAACACTATCGCGAGCAGTCAACATTAATACAGGCGTTACAACGCCGCGCGCACGAATTTCGCGGCACACATTGATACCATTTTTTTTCGGCAACATCACATCAAGCAAAATCAAATCGTAATCATTCACTTCAGCCAAAAAGCCGCCATCTTCACCATCATAAGATACATCAACGGCATGACCTTCTTCTTTCAGACCTTTCTGAATAAATTGCGCAACACGCTCTTCATCTTCCACCACTAAAATCTTCATGTGCTTACTGTAGCATGAAATAAATCAGTCGGTATATTTTTTTAGGCACTGAAAGTGGCATCCGTAACATAACTGTGTGTTAAACAAAGCCAGCACGACATCTGTGATACATTGCCTTTACTCACTTTTGCAAGCAAACAAGGGTTCATCGCATGCCAGAACCCTGCATGATCTTGATACACCATATTATGCGACCACAAACAAAAAGGCAGCAACCGAAGTCACTGCCCTTTCCCAATACAATCAATGTTGTCACGATACGTTCAAGCTACTTCTACATCAAATCAAGTCATCAATATCAACACCCAATGTTGCTGCAATTTTTTTCATAAGAGATAGAGACGGGTCTTTTTTGCTACTTTCTATACCAGCAATTGCCGCCTGACTAACGCCTACCTGTTCTGCCAATGTCGCTTGCGTTAACTTTCTATATTTACGGTACTCCATGATAGGATTCGATCCATCACACAATCGTTCAACCAATGCGGCAGGAAATGTTTCACCACCATTGGACTGAAAAGCCATTGCATCTGCTATGTCTTCCGCATTTTCCAACGCTTCACGCATAGCCTCATATTCTTTGAAATCAATCACGGCATATTCAGGCACAGCATTATGTTCAATGATTTGCACATTCATTTATAAGATACCTCAACGCACGTCTATTTTTACAATAGAAATTAGCAACCGCTCATCTTCAACAACATAAACAATGCGCCAATCAGCTACGCGCAAGCGATACACATTCTCACTACCCAATAATTTCTTAACATTGGCAGCATGACAAGGGGATGATGCTAATATATTGGCGTTCTGCATTCCAGAATACAGAATAATAGAGGTTGCCCCGTTTGGATAATAAAGGTGGTTATGCAACCAAGCATAACGCATGCATGCGTAATTGAAGGAACCGCCCCCGCAAACAAAAAAACATTAATCGAAGTCACAGCCCTTTGACTACAAAACCATAGGTTGTATGCCGAACCACCGTCTAAGTCCTAATAAGCATCTTCTCGAAGCCAAGAATAGGGTTTCTTCCATTCACGGGAAGGATGTCAACCAATACCGATAAATACAGCCAAGCTTCTTTGGACTTTGAGCATTGTTGCCTGGTCACACCGACCAAAGGATTTTGCAACTTTCTCTCGCTTAATAGTCACAATTTTATCAATCATTATCTGCGATTCCTTTTGCAAACCATTTTCTTTATTTGGTTTAACTGGGATGCGAATCAAAGGAGCATCCGTAGTTGTGCTGGTGATGGGGAGAACTGTGATGCTTCCAAGTTCCTCAAACTGGTCGGATTGAATTACCAGCGCAGGACGTGGTTTTCCGTAATCCCCTTGAATGGCAATGATGACAAAATCACCGCGCATTAATCTTCCCATCCTTCAATGTTTGCGAAAGCATCATCCAGAAATTGGTCTAGCCCCTTATCTTTCTCATCTGACTTGCGAACGAGTTTGCATTGTCTTTTACATTCACTGGGGAAATTAGGGTTGCGCGTATCGGGAACCCATATCTGAATAGGTCGCAAGCCAGCCTTGCGTAGCTTTTCACGATGCTGTTGAACTCTTGCTGTTCCGCTCATTTTGATTGACTCCTTTATGACATGTTACATGTAACATTATAAAAAAGCAACCAAATGGCAGCAACCGAAGTCACTGCCCTTTCACTACCAAAACCATAGGTTGTATGCCGAACCACCGTCTAGGTCCAAACAAGCAGCCTATCGAAGCCTAACACGCCATCTGTGATACATTGTTTCCACTCACTTTTGTAAGCATACAAGCAAACAAGGGTTCATAGCATGCCAGAACCCCTCATGATCTTGATACACCATATCATCCTTCTTTAATTGCTTGATAGCTGTACGAGCCGTTGAACTTGCTAGACCAACGCGATCAAGGAATTGTTTACTGCCAAGTAATTTTTCTGGACTAAATGCTAGAGCTGAAATAACAGCCTTTTGGGTAAGGCTTAGGGCTGTCATCATTGCAACAATGCTAGATTCTTCTTCTTGGGCAATAGATAACCAACAACTCCTAGTGGTGTCTAAGTTTGGGGTGCGCTCCATTCGCCATAATTCAGAGCAGAGTTTATTAACATAGTAAGGGTGTCGTTCTGTAAGGTTAAGAATAAGCTCAATGACTTGAACATTGAGTGTTTTACCCCATTGGGCTTTAGCGGCTTCTTCAAGGTGTAAGTGATAATGAACTGGTTCTATACGGTGAATACGCATGATGTGACACATATGATAAAATGGGCGTGTTTTATCCGAGAACATAGCTTCTAGCATTTGCCGATTGGAGCCGAGAAAAACGCACGCTATATTATCAGTATATTGGACTGCCTCACGTATTTCAGCTTCAACAGCGTGGTTTTCATCCAGCCTTGAGATTTCTTGAAACTCATCTATTTCAAGCATGACTTTCCAGCCAGTATTTGCAGCAACTTCATCCAGCTTACTAAGTATCTTCGATATACTTATGAGTGTGCTTGTATTGTCTTTACGAGTGCCAGAGAGTCCAACAGTGAACCCATCAAGACTTAAACTTAGGGAAAAGCCAATTTGGTTTAGTGATGATGCAAGTTTCTTAATCTCATCCATATTCACCAAAGGACACATTTTACTAAGTGCTTGACCGACACCTTCAATAATTTTATCTGAGACAATATCAACATTCCATGCTGATAGCATAGATATTCTGATAGCAAGCCTCTTTTGTTTGTCACTTGCCCAACGCTCTGCAACCTGGCTGGACAAGCTGCTTTTCCCATATCGACGCGGGGCAATAAGTACCACATGCGCATGCTTGTTTATATGGTCTAGTAGCTGCTTTTGTTCATCATGGCGATTACAGAATGCAGAGCCTTTTGCAATCGCTAGGGGGAAGAAATTCTTTGCCATTATTTTGTACCTCTCATGTTCATTATATATAAAAAATAAATATGTGCAATATTGCGCGGCGTAATATTGCGCGGCGTAATATTACAAGGTAGTTAAAGCAAAAAAAAGCAGCAACCGAAGTCACTGCCCTTTCCCTACTCAAAGCCTAGCATGCTATAAGGTGAGCGTTTATTTGGTGAATGGTTAGGCGGCAATTGCAGTTATTTTTGAGTAGTCATCACCATGCTTCATATCTGCAACTTTCAGGTCATAACCAGTTTGAAGGTTCATCCAAAATTGTGCGCTCGTGCCAAAGAAGCGACCTAAACGCATTGCTGTATCAGCGGTAATAGAACGCCCTTTATTGATAATATCACCAATACGGGTTTGAGGCATGCCTGTTTCCTTTGCTAGACGATACGCAGTTACATTCATTTCTTCCAAGAACTCTTTTAGATGTTCGCTGGGCGGTATGGGCAACAGTTTATTCATCATATTCTCCTATCAAAATTTAATGATAATCTACAACTTCTACATTGAGGACACCCGTATTCTTCCACACGAAGCAAACACGCCATTGGTTATTAACTCGAATGCTATGTTGCCCTTCACGGCCGCCGCTTAAAGCTTCCAGATGGTGTGTGGAGGAACTTGCAGATCATACAAACCCTGCCCTTTCCCAAATGCGCCAATCAGCTACGCGCAAGCGATACACATTTTCACTACCCAACAATTTCTTAACATTGGCAGCATGACAAGGAGATGATGCTAATGTGTTGACCTTCTCAATAATGCGTTGCCGTGTGTTTTTAGGCATTTTACGCAGAAACGGGATATTTTTATGCTCCCCAATGCTCTTAACAATCAGGCATGGAAATCAATCTGATCAAGCTTTAGCCCCATAGCCTTGGCAATACGTTTAAGCGTGGCTGATTGTGGTTTGCTACCACCCTTCTCAATACGCGCTAGGGCAGGCTGTTTCATACCTGCTTTTTCTGCCACAGTAGATTGCTCTAGCCCTAAATGTTCTCGCCAGGCACGAATAGCAACGAGCCCATCAATGGCCATACGTTGCACAACGGCATGAGGGATACCATCGCGTAAAGCACGATGCCGTTTTAATGCTGGCTCTATGGCTTGAAACTCATCCCATGGAATGATTGCAAAAGCAGGGTTTCCATCTTGCTTAATAATTTGTACGTTAGTATGTTCGATCATCACGCTTTTTCACCTCCGTTATTTCAATAATGACAGGATTGCCTTCAATGACATCAAAAAGCACACGCCAGTCACCTATTCGCAACCGATACCCATAGCGGTGATTGTTGAGTGGCTTGGTGTTTGAGCAATGCGGCCAATCATGTAATTTATTAACACCAGCCACAATGCGAATTCGTAACTTTCTATCCCCTATTTTCAAGAGTTGCTTTGTGGATTTTGGCTGCCATATTACTTCCATATAGATGTAGTATAACATAATATATAACATATTCAACAGCCATGTTATGCGCCACAAATAAAAAGGCAGCAACCGAAGTCACCGCCCTTTCACTACCAAAACCATAGGTTGGTATGTCTAACCACCGTTTAAGTCCAAATAAGCATCTTCTCGAAGCCAGAAACATTATCTATGAGGTCTGCATGACCAGCATCGGTAAGTTCTTTGATTGTCTGGGTGCGATAACCCAACATCCACTCATCTTCTGTCATTTTCATAGCTTCATGCTCGGTTGAAAAGGCTGTAGCCATCCATGACGTTGTACAACGCTTGCGTGATAGATAACGGATAAGGTTAAAGTCATACAAGTTCTGCATCATTTCACGCACATGCTGTAAAGGCTCGGAATCACCACCATCGGTAGATAGATGACCGAAATCCTTTACTGCCACCGCACGAATCGCATCCTGCAAGAAAACATGGTAGGATAAGTTGCCCCAATGTGCATAGTTGGATGTACGCAAGCCCTTACACGCACCACCGACTGTCACCACACCCTTATTATCACATGCAATGATAGCCATATCACCATAACCAATATAACCGCACTCTTTGACACCCTTTTCCATGGTATGCTTTAAGCACGCTTCCATTTGATCCCAACCAATTTCAAGGTCGCCAAAATCAACGGTGCCAGGAGTCATAAACATTTCACGGCGAATCGCTGGTGTTGGAAACAACTTTTGAAGCTTCTCACCAATACCAACAGGCCATTGTGCATCAGACATACCATCGGCTTTCTTGAAGTTCTTCAAGCCTTCCCAGATAGAACCGTCAGGGTCTTGGTTGTTCTCAATCTTAGCCTTGTCCTTCTGGCATGTATAAAAGTAGTTCCAGCGGCGTTCCATAAACGCCATATACCAATGCAAGTGCATGGTCACACAATGCGCCACATCAAACTTCCGTAATTCATTCCAACGCAAACCATAAGGGTTTGTTGCCGAGAACAACTTACGATGTGGTGGATGCTTCTTAATAGTGTATGGCATAGCATTGCTTAACTCACCACGCACACCATCAATATAGATAATAAAACCAGCCAGTTTACGACCAGTGCCTCGAAACTGCTTGCGTAACTGTGCAATGGCGCAATACGGGTCAAAAGTGTCTGAAAAAGAAGCATCGTCAATCGCCTTCATTTCTTTTGGAAAGTCTTGTGCCATAGGAGCGTTAATAGGGGCATGTACAGGTTTGTAGTCATGGTTAAACGCGCCAAAGTTTGCAGCCTTCAAACCTGGAATATCAAAATAAAACTTATGTGTGTCTGGGTTAATGGAATCTACATCATTTTTCATAAAACCAACTCCTTGCTTTGGGGCGAAACCCCTCTAAATCAGCTTATCATTATACAGGAAAAACACAGGCAATACAAGCAAAACATTGGCTTTAGAAGCCATCGTCTTTATCATCTTTCTTATTCGACTTATTAACCACCTGCGTATCGGTTTTCTCATCGCCACCAGCATCCTTTTTCTCTTGTTCATCAAATGCAGCATTATGAGCCATTGGTCCACCGACATGTTTATCATTAAACCCAGCCATAGAATAACCTGTGTTATTAGCCAAGTTACCTGCATCCATTGCTTTGCTCATGATAGCGGCACCAGCACCGCCCACAGCACCACCAATACTCTTCAGAGCACCCACCACCCCACCACGACCACCCTCATTCATAGATGATACAGCACTGTTCATGCCATTTACTGCACGGTTAACCATGTTTTGTTGTGCTTCAGCAGGGTTCTTCCAACCAGCGGAAGCACCACCTGCAATCGCTGCACCAATTTTCTTCCAGCCACTTTTACCTGATGTGTCAGCCATACTTGTAATTGGGCGCATACCATCACCGCCGCCTGTACTGGCAGCAAGTCTAAGTATTGAAATACCAAAGCAAAAATAGATCAACCAAAAGAGGTTATTTCTACTTAACGTTGAAAGACATGATAAAAGCACCCTTGCCTAAGCTGTGTATCGTTCTAGATTGCCTTTTATGGATTATAAACTCACATCAAAACGCCTCCTACACCGTGGTTTCTTCGAATTAGATAGCTATAGCGTCGAACATGAGCGTTTTGATGGCGGTACATTACGCATCGAGCGCGAGCATCTGGAGCGCGGCAATGCAGTTGCTGTGTTACTCTATGATCCTACATGTGATGAAGTATTACTCATTGAACAGTTTCGCATCGGTGCAGCGGTACGTGATGACAATGCGTGGTTGATTGAAGTTGTTGCTGGCATGATTGATGAAGGGGAAGATGCTGAAACTGCTGCACGACGTGAGGCGGTTGAAGAGGCGGGTTATGCTCCAGACACGATGACTTATTTAGGCAAATATTATTCCACCCCAGGCGGATCATCTGAGCATATCACCCTATATTTGGGGCATATTGATAAACATAAGCCTATAGGCAAAGGCGGTGGCATTGCTAGTGAACATGAAGATATTCGTTGCTTTTGGTTAACCCGTAAAGAGGCTATGCAATGGGTTCATAATGGCACAATCAATTCTGGCGCACCCATGCTGTCCTTGTTATTAGCATTTGGAAGTCAGGGCATAAGCAAGGAGCTTACATGAAGGTATTTCACACATGGCAAGAAGCTGCCGATGCGGGCATATGTGGCGGTGCGATTACGGTTGGCAACTTTGATGGTGTCCATATGGGGCACCAACAAGTACTCGCCGAACTACAAGGTCATGCTCAAGCCGTTGACGGTTCGCCTTTGGTTGTAACCTTTGAACCACACCCGCGTGCCGTATTGTTTCCCGAAGAAGCACCACGCCGTTTGTGCCACGTCCACGAGCGTTTGCAATACCTTGAAGAAGCAGGTGTCGAAGCCGTATTACTTCTTGAATTTACCAAAGAACTCGCCACATGGCCTGCTGAAAAGTTTTCCCGTGCCTTATATGATGCTTTTTCATTCAAACATATGCATGTTGGTTATGATTTTGCTTTTGGTCATGACAGGCAAGGTCATGTCGCAGATTTACGCATATTGGGTGACCATGTTGGTTTTACTGTTTCTGAAGCCGCCGCATTTGAAATGCAAGGTGCTGTTGTCTCGTCTAGTCGCATTCGTTCTAATATTGAAGCTGCCGAGCTTACACTTGCCGCGCAACTTTTAGGTCGCCCCTACAGTATCGCAGGAGAGGTCTTACATGGCGAAAAACGCGGGCGAAAAATGAATTTCCCAACTGCCAATATCGATGTCGCAGACTTGGCTCACCCGCCTGTCGGTATTTATGCAGTGCGAGCCCATACCGACAATCAACAATGGAATGGCGCAGCCTATTTAGGTTATCGTCCAACATTTCAAGGGCGCACTTTACTGCTCGAAACACATTTATTGGATACCGAAGTGGATTTATATGGGCAATGTCTAAATATTGAGTTTGTTCAACGCATTCGTGAAGATAGAGCCTTTACTGGGGCTGATGATTTAGCACAACAAATCGCTAAAGACTGCGAGCAGGCTCGGGAGATTCTAAGCACAAGAACAGCATAGCCTTCAATTAGTGCAATATACCTAACATCTTAGTGAGGCTAATCACTGTGTAGGCTGAAAAGTATTGCCATATTTAGCCCATTGATTTGGAGGTGTTATGATAAATACTTTTCGAGCACGAAAAATCGCAGAAGCTTTTTCGCCCATCAATTCCTTTGGTGTGCAAACATCAGAGCACGGGATATTGGTAAACTACCTCAATAATCACGCTTATTTTGAAACAGAAGATAAGTTCTGGACATTTATTTAGATTTCACTCAGAAACACTTAAGTCATTGATATATTGATATAAACTATGGTTTAATGTATCCTAAAGTGCATATAAAGCAGGGATTTATTGCCAAAAGGTTTGCACATGATTCGAGAAAAGAGTTCAAAACAGC
>JALUXZ010000125.1 GCA_027018935.1 Mariprofundaceae bacterium | reverse complement strand
AGCAACAGGCTTATGATGATAAGCGTACACAAGCGTTTGTAAAACATGGGTTTGAAGTGCTTAGGTTTTGGAATAATGAGGTATTGAAGAATATGGAGGGGGTGTTGATGGCGGTGGACAGATACCTGCAAGGGAACAACCCTCACCCCGACCCTCTACCCCAGGGCACTCTCTCTGCCTACGGCATTCACCTTGTCCCTTCAAAGGGAGAGGGAGGTAAGCCTCAAGTTGTGTTGGGCTTAGGCTGCGATAGGGGAACACCTGAGGAAACAATTCGTACAGCCATCGCGGATGCATTGGCATCAATTGGCTTAAGTGTGGATGATGTAAGCGCTGCGGCATCGATTGATAAGAAGTCGGATGAAATAGGCTTACTATCTGTGTGTAAACAATTTGGCTGGGATTGTACATGGTATGCAGCCAGTGAGCTGGCGAAAGTGGATGTGCCTAACCCATCGGAAGTGGTGATGAAATATGTGGGCACGCCGTCTGTGGGTGAAGCGGCGGCAATTTTGCGAGCAGGTAGCAGTAAAGAAGATTTGATTGTAGAAAAATATAAATACAGAGGACACGACGGTAAAAATGCCACCGTGTCCATCTGCAAGGTCATATCTCCTCGCCCTTTGAAGGGAGAGGATACAGGTGAGGGTTGATGAACGAGAATACAAATAACGAATACTTAGAGGGAACTCCCTCACCCCAACCCTCTCCCTCCAGGAAGGAGAGGGAGCACAAGTTGGGAAAAATTTTGCTTGTAGGTTTTGGCCCTGGTGGGCAAGAGCAAATGACATTTCGCGCGCGCGCAGCGATTGAAGAAGCTGATGTGGTGATTGGTTATACCACCTATATTCGCTTGGTAGAAGATTTGCTGGCGGGCAAAGAAGTCATTAAAAAAGGTATGACTGAAGAGATTGACCGCTGTGTAGAAGCCTATGAAGCTGCCAAACAAGGCAAGACTGTGGCGTTGATTTCATCGGGTGATGTGGGCGTGTATGGTATGGCTGGACCCACGTATGAAGTGTTGTTTCAACATGGTTGGAAACCTGATTCAGATATTCAAGTGGAAGTGGTCACGGGTGCAACAGCGCTGAATGCTTGCGCATCTTTGGTGGGGGCGCCGCTGACACATGATTTTTGTTCGATTTCATTATCCGATTTGCTTACGCCTTGGACAACCATTCGCAAGCGGATTGATGCCGTCGGTGCATCGGATTTCGTGATTGGATTATACAATCCAAAATCGGGCAGACGCACCCAGCAAATCGTGGAAGCGCAGCGCATCTTATTGCAACACCGCGACCCCAAGACACCTGTGGCGATTGTAAAGTCTGCTTACCGCCGCCGCCAAGATATTCAAATGACGACCTTGGATGAAATGGCAGATAAAGAAATTGGTATGCTAACTACCGTGCTCATCGGCAACTCATCAACTTATATTCAAGAAGGTTTGATGATTACCCCACGAGGTTATGCCAATAAATATGATGATTTAACGGGCGATGCCAAAGATGGCGAAAAAGCAGGGCGCTCACTGACCATGGGTTTGGAAGGCTGGCATGGATGCGTGCGCCAATGGCTGGAAGATGGCAATCACAAACCGTGGGAAAAGATTGCAGCGCATTTTAATGCGCCTGTGGGTGAAATTTTAGAAGCTGTGGCAGGGGCGAGTGATGATGAGCCTGCTGGCGGCTATACCGCTGTGCGTGCAGATGATAATTTAGAAAGCATTGTTCAAGATTTGCCAGGGTGGGGCAAACTGCGTGCGGTGATTCGTTCACCTGCTGGGGCGATCACCGAATGTTTGCTTACTGGCGAGCAGTTTGAAATGAAAGGCGATTGGCTGAATGTGGTTACCGATGCTTTTCATGTACATGTGAATTGGGCGAATGTGCATCATGCTTATCTTGCCAAACGCGGCAAAAAATCGTTGGGCGCTCATTTTGTGAATGAAGCAGGCGATATAGTGTTCCGCGTATTGTTGGTGAAAGATGGTGATGATTTTAGTGCGGATGGGCTTGCAGCATTTGAAAAGACTTGGATGTCTTTGAAGTAACAACCCTCATCCCAACCTTCTTCCTTCAAAAGGAGAAGGAGTATTAGATAAAAGGAATAAATATGAGTGAAGTGATTAAACCAAAAATGATGGAGTATCGACGGCATATGATTGTTTGCGTTGGACCGCGTTGTACCGATGGTGGCGGGCAGGAGCTTTATGATACTTTGGGTGAAAAGTTTAAAGCTG
>JALUXZ010000124.1 GCA_027018935.1 Mariprofundaceae bacterium | reverse complement strand
GATTTTCTTGTACAAGAAATAGAACATCTGAACCGATAGAATCGGACTCGATTGATTTTTGTGCCTGATGTCCAAGGATAAGGGTGCGCGCCCTTTTACTAAGCAATAGCCTTGCTGTACCAAGTGGCTCTGCCTTTACCGTGACGTTCAATAAGCCCTGCTTTTGTTAGATCAGCGACTCTGTTTTTTTACAGTAGGTTTGGATACATGGGTAATGAACCCATAAGCTTCAGATATGGTCATTCTACCATGTATGTCGAGATACTGCATAATCAAGATACTTTCTTTTGGAAGTTGGCTATATTTTTCCAAGCTGTCCGTTTTTGTTTTTCTCAATAATACTTTCAAGTGAGCTATACGGAATATAGCCATAGCCTGCCTTGAGCATAAGCAGGGAAATTAACAGGATTACGAAATTACGGGGGCACAATACATAATTATTTGGTTTTGTGTGGAAAGTTTACCATTCTGGGCCTATGAATGGGTGGGATTATGTATTATGTCCCCCAGAACTTTAATATTACAATTGGGGAAGTTTTTAAATTGTAGCGTTAGGTGCAGGGGTTCAATGCTAAGGGCGATAAACCTCTTGATGCGTGCCCACATTGATTGGAATGATTTGTTCATCTTCAATCATAAGTTCTATAGTGATGCGGTAGCTAAGGTTGATCGACACTGAATACACATATTGCAATCGCCCAGAAAGCTTATGCAGGCGCAGGGCTGGGTGAAAAGGGTTGAGCTCTAGGACTTGTAAGGTTTTAAGGTATTGCTGTTTCAGTTCAGGATGTTTTTTGGCAAACTTCTTGGCGCGTTTGAGGTAGCTATCTGTAAAAACAAGCTGGTAGCTCATTGCTCAAAGATACGCGCTACATGAGCCTCGGCACTTTCTTGAATTGCTTTGCCATTGCTTTGATCTTGCTTGCTTTCAAGCAATGCCGCTTCAAGTTCCATTTCACGCAAGTAATGGTACTGCTCAAGCTTTAAGACTACATATTTTTCTTTGCCACGCACGGTAACCATCAGCTCGGAGGCATTTTTTAGACCTTCTTCAAATGAGGAAATACCACGTGTTTTTAAATCGTTGGCTGCAATCGCGTTCATAATGGCACTCCTTATAGTGCTATTTATAGTGTTATTAATAGCCTATGTCAATCTGATGTTTTTGTTTGTCATTCCGATGTGAAGAATATATCACCAAATGAAGTGGTGGCTGATTTACCACTGTTATCGGTATCGGTCATGATCGCAACGGCATCAATGTAACGTGTATCTTTGCCGACCAATTGCTTTAAATCTTCGCGTACATTGCGTTTGTAATGTTGCCACACACCAAGGTTTTCTTTGCCAGATTCTACGGCAAACATGGTGGCATTGGAGGTGTAAGGATTGTTCCACTTCTCGCCTGTTTTATGAGAAGATGACCATACATAATTTAGGGCAAGAGTTTTCCAAAATAAAAGCCCGCCATCAACCACGATATAAATACGGGCGACAAAATCATCGCCTGCTTTCTTGCTTTCATCCAAGCCACTAAATGCGGTGGATGTGTTCCACGACCAATTCAAATAAGGTGTTTTTTCCAAATCAATGCGCATTTTGTAAAATAATCCAGATGCCGCATTGGAGCTTGTTGCTTGGAGTACGCTTTGTTGGGTTTGTTTGTCCAATACGAATGTATATTGCGTTTTTCCATCAAATACTTTTTCTTTCCACTTGCTAAGCTCACCTTTTGAGAACTCGCCAATGGGTAGGTTGCTTGCATTCGCATATAGCGGTACAAACAATAATAAAAATATCATGATGGTTTTGAGCATAGGTTTATCTCCAATTTGAATATTGCGGCATCGGTCGCGATTTGTCAGCAATGATTACAAACAAGATACAGGTAATGGTAAGGGCACCTCGAAAAACCTCGCTACTTCGCCAAACTTGTGCTTTCCACCCCTAGCTGCGTTGAATTAAATGGACAATAGCGATGCTATGACTCATTTTATTGCGCCTTGCTATGAGCGAAAATCAATGTCGTTTAACTCGTACGAGGTTTTTCGAGGTGCCCGTAAGCATATGCGCAAATGAGTGTTTGAATAACTATTGCATAGTTGCCTTAATATTGTTTCAATAAGCCAGAATTGGGGATGTTGGACGGGGGCGGGTGGTAGTATGAAAATCATAACCTTGATGAATCAGAAAGGTGGTGTGGGCAAAACCACACTGGCTTTGTCGTTGGCGGCACGTTGGCATTTAATGGGGCATTCGGTATCCATTGTGGATGCTGATCCGCAGCAAGCGGCGGTGTTTTGGAAGAAACAGCAGGCTGTGGATAGTAAGTTGGCTGAAATTGATGTGTATTCGGTGAAATTACCTGCTGAAATTCGTGGTAGTCGCAATTTGAAGAGTGATTATGTGATTATTGATACACCAGGTACGGATAAAATGATTGTGCGTTCGGCATTGAATGCTTCAGATGCTTTGTTGATTCCTGTGCAGCCTTCTTCGTTGGATGTGCAGGCTTCCGCACCTTCTGTGCAAACAGCACTGGCAAGTGGAAAACCGACTGCGTATGTGGTGAATCGTTATGTTTCGCAGACGCAATTAGGTAAAGATGTAATGAGCTCGTTGCAGAATACACCAGCGACTGTATTGCGTAAGGCAATGGGTCAATATCAGGCATTTCCACGCTCGATTGGGGTTGGTGAAACGCCCAGTACAATATTCTTTGGTGCGGCAAGTCGGAATATTGAAGCAGTGGGTCAAGCGGTGGATATGTGGCTGGAGGAAACTTGTTATGAAAAAGGTTAATGTCGGTGGTTTGAGTGATGCGGTGAACAAGGTTTCCAAACGTGTTCTCAACCAAGATGTGGGTGATTTGCAGGTCACACGTCGCATACGCGAATCCAGTGGTGAGTCTTTGAAACGTTTGAATATTGAATTGCCTGAAGATGTGCATAAAGAGTTAAAACTAGAGGCTGTAATGAAGGGTGTGTCCATGCGGCAGCTAGTGGAAGAGATGTTGCGGGCACGCTATCGTTAAACGCACTGGCTATTATAATAGGTGTAATTATTTGGCGTGGATGGGGAAACTGTTACACTGCCGCAAAACAAGCTACTGATATAATTTGAAAGATGTTTCATATTCGATATAAATAAGGACTAAACCATGACAGAACAAGAGATTTTAAACATGTATGAAGATGCGGGCGCATTGCTAAATGGACACTTTGTGCTTTCCAGTGGTCGCCATTCGGCGCGTTATTTGCAATCAGCACTGGTCTTGATGTCTATGGATAATGCTACGGATTTGGCAGCAGCATTGATTGAAAAAGTAAATGCGGATGATTTTGATATGGTCGTTGCACCAGCGATTGGTGGTTTGGTGATTGGTCAGGAAGTGGCACGGCAGTTGAAAAAACCGTTTATTTTCACCGAGCGTAAAGAAGGTGAAATGCAAATGCGTCGTGGTTTTACGATTCCTAAAGGTACCAAGCTATTGGTGGTGGAAGATGTGATCACCACAGGCGGTTCAGTGTGCGAATGTATGGCTGTGGTGCGCGAGCATGGTGGCGTACCTGTGAAAGTGCTGGCAGTTGTTGATCGGGCACCACAAGCAGAAGGGCGCTTTGATGTGCCGCATGATACGGCAATCTCTTTGGATGTTGAGACTTTTGCAAAAGATGATTGTCCAATGTGTGCCGAAGGTACACCTGCGGTGAAACCTGGTAGCCGAGGCTCTCTATAATGGCTAACGCTTCAGTGCAGCCAGTAATTCGTTGTTTTCCATTTGGTGGTGTCGGCGAATTCGGTAAGAATATGATGGTTTATGCGGTTGATGATGATGCTGTGATTGTCGATTGTGGTATGGGTTTTCCAGAGCCTGGTCAGCATGGTGTGGATATTGTTATTCCAGATATTACAGCTTTGGATGAGATGGGTTTGAAGCTGCATGCACTCTTGTTAACGCATGGGCATGAAGATCATATTGGTGCTGTGCCTTTTATTTTACCCAAGCTGGGTAGAATTCCTGTTTATGGCACGCAAATTACGTTGGCATTGGTGAAAGCCAAGTTGTCTGAACGTGGTTATAAAGGTGATTTACGCCTATTGGATGAACACACTCCGATTAAAGTTGGGCCTTTTAAAGTTGAAGGTGTGCCTGTGACACACTCAATCATGGATGCGATTTCAGTGGTGATTCATACACAATATGGTGCGATTATTCATACAGGAGATTTCAAATTCGACCCCTCCCCCATTGATGGGCGAGTGAGTGGTATTGAAAAATTCTCCGAGTTGGGTGATGCAGGTGTATTGTTGGTGGCA
Organism: Mariprofundaceae bacterium; assembly: GCA_027018935.1. Classification (GTDB taxonomy): domain Bacteria; phylum Pseudomonadota; class Zetaproteobacteria; order Mariprofundales; family Mariprofundaceae. The sequence continues at coordinate 8,390 of JALUXZ010000124.1, read as the reverse complement.
TCGGATTCCACTAACGCAACACGAGCTGGAACAGGACCTTCTGAAATATCGATTGCGGCAGATTTGAGAAAAGCTGTAGCGGAATGTAAAGGTAAGGTTGTGGTGACTACCTTTGCATCGAATATGTTTCGTATTCAACAAATTATTGAAGCAGGTCAAGCGGCTGGGCGTAAAGTGGCACTGGCTGGACGTAGCTTGGAAAAAAATACAGGTTTAACACGTGATTTAAAGCGTTTGAATATTCCTGCGAATATTTTGGTGGATATTAAACAAACGCAAAACATTCCTGATAATAAACTATTGATTATTGCCACAGGTTCACAAGGTGAATGGCGTGCAGCTTTGGCGCGCATTGCACAAGATAAGTTTCCCACCATTCGCTTGGGTGAAGGGGATTTGGTCATTTTCTCTTCATCGAATATTCCAGGCAATGAACGTGTGATTGCAGGTTTGTTTAATCATATTTATCGCCGTGGGGCGCGCATTTTGCATGCAGGGCAGGCACATTTACATGTATCAGGACATGCCCAGCAAGATGAGTTGAAACAAATGTTAGAATTGACACGTCCGAAGTATTTTTACCCCGTACATGGTGAATATCGTAATTTGATTGAACATCGTGAGTTGGGTGTGGATACAGATATTCCTTTTGAAAACACTGTGATTGCAGAAAATGGGCAAAGTGTGGTGATCGATGAGCAAGGTATTGATCATGGTCCTAAATTTCATGCAGGGGCAGTATTTGTGGATGGTCTGCATCGCGATGAAGTTGATGATATGGTATTGCGTGATCGCCGTATTTTGGCGGACGATGGTATGATTTCGGTGACCGTTTTAATCTCACAGCATGAGGGACGCTTGTTGACAGCTCCTGAGTTGACGGCGCGTGGTGTGTTGCATGAATCGGTAAGTGAAGAAGTGTTGCAAGATGCGGCTGCGGATATGCATCATTATTTGAATAGTCTGAATCAGGAGATGTTGGCTGATTTGGATGAAACACGAGAAGAAATCCGTTTATGGTTACGTCGCTGGTGTAAAAAACGTCTGGGTCGTCGTCCGATGGTCTTACCTGTGGTGATTGAAATTTAATGTCAGATTCGGATAAAGTCGAAATGACACCGGTGATTATGCGTGAAGCCTTGGCTTTTTTTGTATTTGCATGTGTGGCGATGCTGGCAGCTTCGTTATACAGCTTTAATGCCAATGACCCTTCTTTGAATCAGGCTACCTCTGTGCCAGCTGAAAATATGCTTGGCATAGTTGGGGCATGGATTTCAGATTTGATGTATCAGTTGTTTGGTTTGGCTAGCTGGTTGTTTGTGTTGCTGGGTATTGCTTTGGTGGTACGCATGGTGGTTGGTTGTCGCCCGTATGGAGCAGGCTGGACATCGTTGTTTTGGTTGCCATGTATTGTTGCTATAGCAGGTTTGCTGCACGCCCATTTGGATTTAGAAAGCTTTGCATGGGTCATATTGCCAGCTGGAGCAGGCGGTGCCTTGGGTGCATTGTTGTCAGAAGCTTTGTCCAAACCATTGCATGTTATCGGTTCTGACTTGGTGTTAATCACCTTGATGTTAAGTAGTTTTGTCATTGCTTCACATATTTCATTGTTGGCAATCATTCAGCGTATTGGTTTGGCACTACTTTGGTTGTTGCGTCGCTTGATGGCGATGCTTTCATCTATCAAAGCACGCTTTCAAGGTGACTTACAATCACGTCGTGAACGTTTGGAAGGCAAAGAGCAGCGGCAGCGGCAAAAAGAAACCCGTCCTGTTGAACCAGAAAACAGGGTTGAACCTGAAATTTTACAGGTTGCGAGTGTAAAAGTATCGCAACGTGCACAAGAAGAAAAACAAGTTGAACTTTCTTTGAGTAGCCCCTCGGACTCGAGCTTTAAACTGCCATCGTTATCGTTGTTTACACCGCGCCGTGATACGGGACATACTTATAGCGGTGAAACACTACAAGTAATGAGTCGCATGCTGGAGAAAAAGCTGCTCGATTATCGTGTGGAAGGGACAATCGTTGCGGTGCAACCTGGGCCCGTTGTTGTGCAATTTGAGTTGGAGCCAGCAGCAGGTACCAAAGTATCCAAGGTGGTTGCGCTGCAAGATGATTTGGCACGTTCAATGTCGGCAATCAGTGTGCGAGTTGCAGGTAATATTCCTGGTAAAAATGTGATTGGTATTGAACTGCCAAATGAATCGCGCGAAATGGTAGTATTACACGATGTGGTTTCCAGCACAGCGTTTTCAGATAAAAAGAAAATTCTTCCGCTGGCATTGGGTGTGGATATTGCTGGTCAATCGGTAGTGGTTGATTTGGCGAAAATGCCGCATTTATTGGTGGCTGGTACAACAGGCTCAGGCAAATCGGTATCGGTGAATAGCATGATTTGTTCGATGTTGATGGCACATACACCTGAAACATTGCGTTTGATTATGGTGGATCCCAAAATGTTGGAATTATCCATGTATGATGATATTCCGCATTTATTGGTGCCCGTAGTGACCAGCCCGCACAAAGCCAACAAAGCACTGGCATGGGCTGTGTTTGAAATGGAGCGTCGTTACAAGCTGATGTCGGAAGCCAAGGTGCGTAATCTGGATGGTTATAATAAGCAGGTAAGCAAACAAGAAGACGGTGAAAGCTTGCCTTTGATTGTGATTATTATTGATGAGTTGGCAGATTTGATGATGGTGGCTGGTAAAGAAGTGGAACAATCGATTTGTCGATTGGCACAAAAAGCCCGTGCAGCGGGTTTACACCTTATTTTGGCAACCCAGCGCCCCAGTGTGGATGTTATTACAGGTTTGATTAAGGCGAATTTACCGAGTCGTTTGGCATTTAAAGTATCGTCAAAGATTGATTCACGTACGATTTTGGATCAGATGGGGGCAGAACAGTTATTGGGTATGGGCGATTCATTATTGATGTCGGGAAGCATGGATTTACAACGTGTGCATGGTGCATTTGTTGATGATGATGAAGTCATTGCCTTGGTAGAATATTTAAAAACACAGGGCGAACCTGATTATAAAGAAGAAGTCTTTAGCATAAGCTTAGATGATAGCGAAGATGCGATGGGTGATGGGCTTGGTGGTAGTGAGAAAGATGAAAAATATGATGAAGCTGCTGCACTGGTGATTGAAAAAGGCAAATGCTCAGTATCGATGGTACAACGTTATTTACGTATTGGTTATAATCGTGCTAGCCGTATTGTGGAACAAATGGAAGAAGATGGCTTGGTAACACCGCCAGGCTCAGGCGGCACGCGCAAAGTATTGGGTGGGCGTGAAGGCGAGGTGTTTGAATGAAAGTTATAATGCTGTTATTTATGATGTTGTTGCCTGCTTCGGCATGGGCGGAGGTAACGGATATTTCAGTAAAACCATTGCCTGTGGCATTACAGAAGGGCTTGGATCGTTTGGCGAGTTTATCGGGATTTTCATGTAAGTTTGAGCAGAGTATTTTTTATAGTGATGGTAGTAAACAGGTTTATAGTGGTACATTGGCTGTTGCGAAAGGTGATAAGTTTCGTTGGCAATATATCAAGCCTTATGAACAATTATATATTAGCAATGGCGATGGTATTTGGCTGTACGAGCCTGATTTGATGCAAGCGCAATGGTTGCAAAGTATCAGTGCGGTAGATCCAATTGCCATGCGTTTGCTTGAAGGTCGGGTGAAGGCAGAAGAAGTGCATGTATTGGATGCGGTTGCTGGTGTGTACCATCTGCGCTTGGGTCATGGCGAGCAGGCAACAGAGTTATGGTTGGCACTGGATAAGCAAGATATGCCGCTGTGGTTTGAAAGTAACGATAGCCTGAATAATCGCAATCGCATGCACTTATTATCGATTGATGTGAGTGTACCCGCTAAACAACAGTTTGAATTTAAAGTACCCAAAGGTGTGGATGTGATTGATGCCAATGGTAATGTGATAGAGAGTAATATGAAGGGGAGTAATGAATGAAACGTTTGTTTGCAACAGCAGGATTGTTATGTGCATGTGGAGTCACTTCGGCGCAGGCGGCAGGTTTTGCCAATAATGATTTTTCGGCATCAGGAGTTGGTGTAGCCAATGCGATGGTCGCGGGTGCCGCTGATGTGACTGCTGCATCGTATAACCCAGCAGCAATTGCATGGTTGGGTGGTGGTGTATATGTGGAAGGAAATTTTGCATCACGTGGACGCAATTCATCGGTTAAATTGCCTTCAGGTGCTATTCAGCCCAATAATGGCAGTGCAAGAAATGGTAGCGCGCTGCATGCGGCATGGATGTCTAAGGATAGTGATATTGGTGTTTCTTTAGCCTTTACCCAACCCTTTCAGAGTGAGAATATTTGGGGGGGGAATCAAACACTCATTAAAACAGATCGTTTATCTTTGGATGTGATTTATGCTTTGAGCAGCACCTTGGCTGTGGCACATGGTATTGATGTGTATCGCACGACGGTCAACATGACACGAGGAGCAGCAGCTTTTTCAGGCAAGGATAAAGCCAGCTTCGGTGTGAATGTTGGTGTAAATTGGAAACCAGCACCGTTGTGGCAGGTCGGTATGATGTTGCGTTCAGGAACCAAGGCAAAAGTAACATCTGCTACGAATCAACAAGTTGATTTAAAGCTTCCAGAACAAATCACCTTGGGTGTTTCACATGATATGGCGAATGCATTTCGCCTAGAAGCGGATATTGCCTATGAACGCTGGTCACGCATTAAAAACCTTGATGTGATTGGTGGTACGATTAGAAATGCAACCGATTTGAAAGATACATTGGCACTAAAGACGGGGCTTACGTGGTATTGGTTGCCTGATACAACATTTCGTTTCGGCTATGCTTATGAGCAAGGTGCCAATCGTGCTTCGGCATTTCAACAGGCAATTGCAGATCAATCGGGACATCGTTTAAGTCTTGGTGCTGGTGGTAATGCATTTGGTGTACATTTAGACGTGGCATATGCTTATACTTTCCACGCCACACAATCCGTGACATCGCCTATTGTGGCTACATACCGTGATCGTGAGCAGGCTATGATGATTTCATTATCCAAGGCATTTTAAGCTTATTTCTACGGCATCACTATTTCCTGAAGAGATTCCTTCGATAACATCACAGGCGGGTGCGCCTTTGGCATATCGCCTGCGCCCTGCATGTTTGAAAGATGTTGAAGGGCAGGGTGAATTAACCCACGAACAATCTTGGTTTGCTGCTGCAATCAAAGAAGGGCGTGCGGTGTCGTGTATTTTTTGGGGGCCACCGGGTGTTGGTAAAACAACATTGGCAACATTGATGGCAAAGTCGGCAAATATGGCATTTGCTCATTTATCCGCAGTATCGGCAGGTAAAAAAGAAGTTCAGGCAGTGGTGAGCAAGGCAAAAAGTGAGAATCGCTCGTATGTGTTATTCTTAGATGAGATTCACCGTTTTAATAAAGCTCAACAAGATGTATTGCTGCCTTATATTGAAGATGGTACATTAATTTTGGTGGGAGCAACGACTGAAAACCCATCGTTTACCTTGAATAATGCATTGCTGTCACGTTGCCGTGTGATTGTTTTAAAAGCCTTGGATATATCGGCGTTGACAGAAATCTTACAACGTGGCATCCAAACTTTACAAGAGCAAGAATCAGAGTTTTCACTCGATAGTGATGCGTTGCACTGGCTGGCAAAAGCGGCTGATGGCGATGCGCGCTATGCATTAAATGCTTTGCAGGGTTTGTTTGAGGCAGATGCTTTACGGGCTTGGAATTTGACGGATGTGCAGCAACAATGGCTACGCAGGCAGGGTAAATATGATCGTAATGGCGATGCACACTATGATTTTATTTCGGCATTGCATAAGTCGATTCGTAGCTCGGATGCCGATGCTGCATGTTATTGGTTGGCACGTATGTTGGAAGGTGGTGAAGAGCCACGCTATTTGGCACGGCGATTGATTCGCATTGCGACAGAAGATATTGGCTTGGCAGATCCCAAAGCTTTGAGTTTATGTTTGGATGCTCAGCGTATGTATGAAATTTTAGGCTCTCCAGAAGGTGAGCAAGGGTTATTCGAAGCGGCTATTTATTTGGCTCTGGCACCCAAAAGTAATGCCGCATATATGGCTGAAAAAGCAGCAAGAAAATTAGCCAAAGAAACACAAGACTTGGATGTGCCTATGCATTTAAAAAATGCGCCAACCAAATTGATGAAGGGGCTGGGGCATGGTGAGGGTTATCAATATGCCCATCATGCTTCGGATGCAGTGGTTGATCAGGATCATTTTCCACAAGAGATGGAAGCTGTAAGCCTATTTGAACCGACAGAGCGTGGTTTTGAGCGTAGATTGCGAGAGCGCAAGGTTTGGTTAGAGGAGCGACGCGATGAGTTGCGTAAGGATGTAAAGATATGAAACAAATGCTAGCAGTTGCACTGGGTGGTGCATGTGGTGCAATGATGCGTTTTTGGCTTGCAGCAGCGGTGCAACGTGCTGCTGGTGGAGCATTTCCATGGGGAACATTATTTGTTAATGTATTGGGTAGTTTTTTATTGGGTTTCTTGTTTGTTTGGCTGATTGAACGAAGTACGGTAGGTGAATTAGCTCGTTTGGCTATTACGGTTGGTTTTTTGGGCGCGTTTACGACCTTTTCAACCTTTTCAGTTGAAACTGTGCGGCTTATGCAAGAAGGTGCAATGGCATGGGCACTGGGTAATATATGTTTGCAGTTATTGCTTTGTGTTGGTGTGGCGTGGTTGGGTATGCAGTTAGCGCGGGCTTTGTAGTTTGGGTTGTAGAAAAAAGCATTTTGATGCTAGTTTAGCGAGAATATTTTTTATCTAAAGTGGGAAGGGTGGTATTATGAATATATACAGTTTTACAGGGCGATTAGGAAGAGATAGCGAAACCCGCTTTACACAAGGCGGTATGGCGATTTGCTCATTTACTGTAGCCGTAGATTATGGTTTTGGTGAAAATAAAGGTACAAACTGGTTGCGTTGTTCATTATTTGGTAAACGCGCGGAAGGTCAGTTGCCTAAATATTTGGTGAAGGGTACACAAGTTGCTATAAGCGGCGAGCTTCGCATTCGTGAATATGATGATAAAGATGGCAATAAGCGTACATCTGTTGAAGTGTCTGTGGATAAGCTTGATTTGATTGGCGGACGCAATGAGCAACAAGGCAGCGGTGGTTACCAGCAGCAGGGTGGAGGCTATCAACAACAAGGTGGGCAACAGCAGCAAGGTGGCGGTTTTCCAACCCATGGTGGCGGTGGTCAGCGCAATGCACCACAGCAGGCAAAGAATGATCCGTTTGCTGATAGTCCAGCATTTAACGATGTGCCTGTTGATGATGATATACCGTTCTGACAAGTACGTTTTATAATAAATGTAGAGTATAGATTTAAAGGCCTGCTTTTGCAGGTCTTTTTTATTGCACTATTGGAAAATGGTAATTTATTAAAATGACAGTTACTTTGTAATAAACTTCCTATTATCTAGACATATATCCTATCAAAGATGTGAACAAGAGGGGGAATGTCTTGGTTGAAGTAATGGATATGGCCTATAATGTAATTTCCGTATTGTTTTTAAGCCTTCTAACAATACTTTTATTGTCAGTAATTATAATGTTTATTATTGATGTTTCACAAACGAAATACGCCGTGCGGCGTAATTTTCCAGTTATTGGACGCTTTCGCTCTCTCTTTGAACATTTAGGAACGTTTTTTAGGCAATATTTTTTTGCTATGGATCGTGAAGAAATGCCATTTAACAGGGCATTGCGTGAATGGGTTTATCGTGCTGCACAAAATGTGGACAATACTATTCCCTTTGGTTCGACACGGGATATTAGCCATGAAGGAACAGTAAGCTTTGTAAACTGCCCATACCCAACACTTGATGAAGATGCCGTAGAAGTTCAACCCATGATTATTGGGAAAGATTGTCGACAGCCTTTTACTGCCAAAAGTCTCTTTAACATTTCTGGCATGAGCTATGGTGCTATATCCAAGGTTGCAGTTCAGGCACTTTCGAAAGGTGCTGCAAAAGCAGGTTGTTGGATGAATACAGGTGAAGGAGGGCTTTCTTCTTACCACCTTGAGGGTGGCTGCGATATTGTCATGCAAATTGGCACAGCTAAATATGGTGTAAGAGATGAGAATGGCGACTTATCTGATGAACGCCTGCGCGAACTAGCAGCTATTGAACAGGTTAGAATGTTTGAAATAAAACTTAGCCAAGGAGCCAAACCAGGTAAGGGTGGAATTCTTCCTGCCAGTAAAGTGACAGCAGAAATTGCTACTATTCGTGGAATACCTGAAGGAGAAGATTCTATCAGTCCGAATCGACATGTAGATATCGATAATCCAGGGCAGTTACTTGATATGATTGCTCGTAT
>JALUXZ010000123.1 GCA_027018935.1 Mariprofundaceae bacterium | reverse complement strand
CGGCAACAGGTGCAGCGCATTTGCTGGCCATTTCAGGCTTGCATGTGGGGATGGTGGCGGCTTGGGGGGCGATGTTGTGCTGGTGGTTTTTAACACGCCGTGAAGCATGGATTGTTCGCTTTCCAGTGCGCCATTGTAGTTTGGCAGTGGGTGTTTTGTGTGCGATTGCCTACGCAACATTGGCTGGTTGGCCTTTGCCAACCCAGCGAGCCGCATTCATGTTGGGTGCTGCGGCATTGGCTTGGTGGTTGCGAGCGCGTTATCAACCTGTGAACACCTTATTGCTGGCATTGATATTGATTCTTTTATGGGATGCCGCAGCAGTGTTGTCCATATCATTATGGTTATCATTTGTAGCAAGCTTGGCTTTGTTATTGTTTGCCCATCGCATTAAACACAATGATAAACCCAAACCAAATCAGTTATTACATTATCTAAAGAGCTTGGCAGTTGTGAGCATTGTTGCAGGGCTAGCCACTTTACCTTTGATTGCCGATGTGTTTGGGCGTTTGCCAGTTTGGAGCCTACCTGCCAATCTGATGCTCGTACCATTATATGGGGGCTGGATTCTTCCATGGGCATTGTTGGGCGAAATATCGGCATTGTTGAATCTTCATACTTTGGCTGAAACATTTATGGCATGGTCGGGTTATGGCATCGATATGGGCAATGCCGTATTGCAGCATATGCATGCTTGGGTCGGTGGTAATCTTTGGCTGCCTAATATATCGCTTATTTGGGGTGCTTTTTACGCATTAGGCATGCTGTGTGCGGGTTTGTTGTGGTTGCGCAAGCAAAGAAGTATCGCAATGCTGCTGATAAGCGGAACATTATTTATATATGGTTATGGGGTTGTAACTGAATATGCGCCAGCAACATCTCAATTTATTGTATGGGATGTTGGACAAGGTGCCGCCGCAAGCTTGATTCAAGTACTACCGAATAAAGCAGCGCATGTGTTGGTGGTGGATGTGCCAGGGCGTAAATATAGCCGCTTTAATGGTGGAACTACGGTTGCATCTGGATTGCGTGCCCTGGGCTTAACACATATTGATGTGTTGATGTTAAGTCATGCCCAGTCTGATCATGCAGGTGGCGCGCTACGTTTATTGGATTCAGTGCGTGAAGTATCTGAATTATGGTTGGCGGATGTGCCTGCCAATCATGCTTATGATGTAATGCGAAAAATGCTTCGGCGCGTGCAAGATCGTGGGGGCGTGGTACGTTGGTTAAAACAAGGAGATGTGCTCGATATGGGGCAGGTGAAGGTGCATGTTCTATGGCCGCCACAGGCTTATGCACCTGATAATGATAACAATACATCTTTGGTTTGTAGCTTAGAAATGGCGGATGGCAAACGCATACTATTATCAGGGGATATGGAAGCAGCTGTGGAGAAAGCTTTGTTAAAAGTGCCTAGTTTGTCGCAGCTAACGCTGATGTTGATGCCGCATCATGGCAGTCGAACATCGAGCACAATAAGTCTTGTGCAGCGTGTGAAGCCAGATATTGTTATTGCACAAACAGGGAAAAATAATCATTTCGGTTTTCCAAAAGATGATGTGGTGCAACGATATAAGGATGTAGGAAGTGATGTTTGGAATACGGCTGATGGTGCGGTGATATGGTCGTTGTCAGATGGGGAAGTAAGCCAATTTAATGCGCCATTAAAAAGAAAACGTGATGTTGCATTGCAGTGGGTGGACTTGTTCCTATAATTCGCATAATAAATGAACTTTAATAATAGTTTGTTGAATCAGGAGGCAATACGTGTACGAATTTATCACCCAAGGTGGCATAGTTATTTATGTGCTTCTTGCTCTTTCTGTTGTCACAGTAACGTTAATTTTTGAACGCTCTTGGAGTTTGCGCCGTTCGGTTGTTGTGCCAAGTAAGGAAGTAGCAGCTATTGAAGATTTTGTGCGGGCGGGGCAAGTGGATGCTGCGATTGCGGCTTGTGAAGAAAATAACACAGCCATGCACCGTATTTTATGGTCATCATTGAAAAATCGCGGTGTAAAACGCTCTGTGATGAAAGAAGTTTTAGAAGAAGTTGGTCGCCAAGAAGTGGCTCATTTGGATCGCTATATTGGTGTTTTGGGTGTGATTGCAGCGATTTCGCCTTTGTTGGGTTTGTTGGGCACGGTGATTGGTATGATTGAAGTATTTCAAGTGATTGCACTTGAGGGTGTGGGTAAAGCCGATGTGTTGGCAGGTGGTATTTCGAAAGCCTTGAACACCACAGCTGCGGGTCTAACCGTGGCGATTCCAGCGCTGGTGGCTTATCGTATGTTTGAAGCCAAGGTGAATGGCTTTGTGATTGAAATTGAAGAACATGCTCTGCGCTTTGTAGATTTATTAAAGGGTGATCGTGAATGAAATTAAGGGAGCGTAAACGCGCTGACTTTATGGTGGAGATGACACCATTGGTGGACGTAGTTTTTTTGATGCTAATCTTTTTTATGGTTTCAACGAGTTTTACAGTCTCGGACAGCCTGAAACTAGAATTGCCATCAAGCAAAACGGCGACGCAAGATAAACAAGTAGAACAAGTGCTGGTGAGTATTGATGCTTCTGGTCAGCTCTATGTGCAGGAAGAAGCGGTGCAAGATGGTGAGCTTCGTCGTCGTATTTTAAATATTAGTAAAGGTGATCCGAATATGCGTGTGGTGTTGCGTGCTGATTCAGAGACACGCCACAAACGCGTGGTGTATGTGATGGATACAGTACGTGGATTGGGCATGGGTAAACTTGCCATTGCGACCGTGCCAGTAGGTGCCAAATAATGCGTGTGGTGCATAAATATGGGGGCACATCTGTAGGTTCATTGGATCGGATTCGTGCAACTGCGAAGTTAATCCAAGCGGATTTGGCACGCGGCAATGAAGTTGCCGTTGTGGTATCTGCAATGAGTGGGGAAACCAACCGTTTGATTGCCATGGCAAATGAAATTGATGGTAAAGCACCAGCCAGAGAAATGGATGCGCTGGTATCAACAGGTGAGCAGGTCAGTGCGGCTTTGTTGGCGATGGAACTCAATCACCTGGGTATATCGGCTTACTCTTATAGTGGTTCGCAAGCGGGATTTCGTACCGATAGTAGCCATGCTCGGGCACGCATTAAAGGTGTTGAAAGCAAACATTTGATTCGCCATATGCAAGTGGGTGAAGTGCCTGTGGTAACTGGTTTTCAAGGCTCAGATGAGCATGGGAATATTACCACATTGGGGCGTGGTGGCTCCGATACATCGGCAGTGGCATTGGCGGTTGCGGTCAAAGCGGATGTTTGTGATATTTATACAGATGTGAATGGCATTTATACGACCGATCCGCGCATTGTGCCGCAGGCATCGAAGCTGCAAGAAATTAGTTATGAAGAAATGTTGGAGTTCGCATCGCTCGGAGCAAAGGTTTTGCAAACGCGTAGTGTAGAGTTGGCGATGCGTTTTAATATGCCGATTCATTTGCGTTCGAGCTTTGAAGATGTGACCGGTACAATGGTCAATGGTGAGGATACAGGTATGGAAAGAGCGGAAATAACTGGGGTTGCATACAACCGTGATGAGGCGAAAGTCACCATTAAAGGTATTCCCGATCAGCCTGGCATTGCTGCGCGTATTTTTGGACCTGTTGCAGATGCGGATATTAATGTCGATGTGATTGTTCAAAATGTCAGTGCGCAAGGCTTTACGGATATGACTTTTACAGTGCCACGCAATGATTATGCTGCCACGATGGCACTGCTAGAAAGCTTGCGTATTGAGATGAAAGCTGAGAAGGTGAAAGGTGATGATAGCGTTGCAAAAGTATCTATTATTGGCGTTGGTATGCGTTCACATGCGGGTGTAGCACGTAAAATGTTTGATGTGTTAGCCCATGAAAATATTAATATTCAAATGATTACCACCAGTGAAATTAAAGTGACAGTGGTATTGGAAGAGAAATATGTTGAGTTGGCTGTGCGTTCGTTGCACAGCGCATTTCATCTGGATACTGAAGCATAATGGCGATTCGTGAGATATTGATTTATCCCGATAAGGTATTGGAAACGGTTGCAAAACCTGTGTTGGATCCAAGCTCTGATGAGATAAAAGCACTGGTGCAGGATATGGCAGATAGTATGTATGATGCACCAGGTGTGGGTTTGGCGGCACCGCAAATTGGTGTGTCTTTGCGGGTGGCAGTTACCGATACAGATTGGCGTAGCGGACGTTATGAAGATGAAGATACCGGTAAAGAAGTGGAGCCAGAGCGCAATTTGAAAGTTTGGATTAACCCTGAATTTTTATGGCGTAGTGATGAGATGCAAACCTATGAAGAAGGTTGTCTATCTGTACCCGAGATTTACGAAGATGTGGAACGCCCTGCGGCAGTGCGTTTGCGTTGGTTTGATTTAGAAGGAAAACAACACGAGCAAGATTTTGAAGGCTTTGAGTCGGTAGCCTTGCAACATGAGTTTGACCATTTGGATGGCAAGTTGTTTGTTGATTATTTGTCACCCTTAAAGCGTAAGATGATTCGCAAGAAATTAATTAAATTTTATAAGAAGTGAGTAAATAATGCGCATTGTTTTTGCTGCAACACCAGGCTTTTCTGTGCCATGTTTACAGGCATTGTTGGAGCACCCAGATATGGATGTGGTGGGTGTGGTCTCCCAGCCAGATCGCAAATCAGGGCGTGGCATGAAACTTACACCTAGCCCTGTTAAAAAGGCAGCATTGGCTGCTGCTATTGATGTTATTACACCTGAATCATTGCGTAATAATGATGAAGCTTTGGCATGGCTACAGATGAAAAATGCTGACTTTTTGGTTGTTGTAGCATTTGGCATGATTTTGCCCAAACAGTGGCTTGATGCTGTATCTATTGCGCCAATTAATGTGCATGCTTCTTTGTTACCACGCTGGCGCGGTGCTGCCCCCATTGAACGTGCTTTGTTGGCGGGTGATGATGAAACAGGTGTATGTATCATGCACATGGAAGAAGGCTTAGATACAGGTGGCATTTATGCCTGCCAAACACTTGCCATTACAAATGAAACTACGGGCTCTGATTTGTGGTTTGCATTGGCTCCAATGGGAGCAAAATTGTTGGTTGAGACATTGCCAAAGATTGCCCAAAGGCTGACATGCGTAGCACAAGATGAACAGGGCATGACGTATGCAAAAAAACTTCAAAATAATGAACGAATCATTGATTGGGGTATGGATGCCTTAGCGATTGACCGTGTTATTCGCTGTTTCTCCCCTAAACCTGGTGCACGAACCTTGGTAGATGGTAAATGGTTGAAAATTGTTGCAGGTCAGGTGCTTCCGAATACATCGCAAAAGGCACAAGGTGAAATTCTTGCTGTGAAAGAAGGGTTGGATATTGTATGCGGTGATGGCGGTGTTTATCGAATCACAGAACTACAACCTGAAGGTAAGAAGCTTATGCAAGCGGCTGATTACTTGCGTGGATCTAAGTTGCATGCAGGCTGTATGTTAGGCTAACTTTAGAGTTCTTCGAAAAAGCCCTGTATGCCGCCAAACTTGTGCGATATTTTTCGAGCTAGCTTTTAATCATGGCAGGAAAATGGGCAATTAAACAAAGAATCAATACTACATTTTTGGGGATATGCTTGCTGTTGCTTCGTGCGGTGTAATTGCTGGCAACTTCTCACACTAGCAATCATTGCGAGAAATTTTTCAGGGTGAAAGGGCTTATTGAGAGTGAAACAAATTTGTTGAGTGGCTTTTTTATGATGTTCTGAATCGGGATTTCCTGTAATGAGAATAATTTTTTGAAATGGTAGAGTTTTTCGAATCTCAAGAGCCAAATCATAACCATTGATGCCTGGCATGGTAACATCACTTAATACAGCCGTGGGCTCTGTGAAATTAGGGGAATTAAGATATGCAAGATATTGCTCACCTGATTCAAAACATAAAACATCATAGCCACAATCCACTAGCATGGCCGAAGTAACTTCACGAAGCATTGCCTCATCATCGATGACATGAAACATGTATGTATTATATACTTTATAAAAAGCTTATGTCAAGAAAGGTAAATTTAATGTTGAGTAAGCATATTTCATGTTGACTCCCTGTAAAAAATGCTTTTTGTGCCTTTTTCTTGCAATTTAAATGTATGTTTATATGTTTAAATGCATAAAATACTTATGTTGTTATTTTTTTAAATTTAGGGGTACTTATGATTCAGATTGATGTAAAAGCAGGTAATGCAGACAAACAACGCGAAGATGCGGTGGTTCTTCCTTTGTTGGAAGGGCAAAAATTAACTGAATCAGGCAAAGCGTTGCAAAAAGTGACGGGTGATACAATTACAGATTTCTTGCGTAAATTTGATTTATTGGGTGATTTCGCTGCATCGCGGACGTTATATGATGTGGTTGGCATGCATGGTCATCGGGCTGTTTTTTTAGGTGTAGGCAGTGAAAAGGATTTAAGCCTTCATAAACTACGTGTTTTGGGCGCAAAAATTGCAGCAAAACTTGAGAAGAGTGGTGTGCGTGGTGCCGCCTTGTATTTGACAGAGCTGGAAGTGAAAGGCGCAAGCTTGGCAGATAAAGTACAGGCAGTGGCGGAAGGTGTTTGGCTTGGTTTGTATAAATTTGACAAATACCAGAGCAAAACAAAAGACAATAAACGTGCTTTGCGCTCGTTAAATATCATGGTGACATCACGTAGGGATTTGGATGCTGCGGAAGCGGCGTTAAAAAATGCCAAGGCTGTGGCTTCGGGAACTATTTTTGCCCGTGATTTGGGCAATGAGCCAGGCAATGTTTGTACACCTGAATGGTTGGGTGATCAAGCTGCTGCATTATCGCATAAAAATTTAAAAGTAACGGTGATGGATAAAGCTGCGATTGAAAAAGCTGGATTTACGGCATTGTTGGCAGTGAATCAAGGTTCAGTCAAAGAGCCGCGTTTTATTGTGTTGGAATATAATGGCGGCAAAAAAGGTGATGCACCCGTAGCATTGGTAGGTAAAGGTTTGACCTTTGATGCAGGCGGAATTTCGATTAAACCTGCTGCTGCGATGGATGAAATGAAATTTGATATGTGTGGCTCTGCTGCGGTGTTGGGAATCTTTAAATCCATCACGGAAATGGATTTACCGATGAATGTGTTGGGTGTGATTCCATCAACTGAAAACCTTTTGGGTGCGGCAGCATACAAGCCTGGTGATATTGTCACATCGTATAAAGGCATCACCATTGAAGTACTCAATACCGATGCTGAAGGTCGTATTATCCTATGTGATGCCTTGGCGTATGCGGTTGAGCAAAAGCCTTCTGAAATCATTGATTTTGCAACGCTGACAGGGGCATGTGTGATTGCTTTGGGTGGTCAGGCAACGGGACTCTTGGGGACGGGTGAAAATGTAAAGAAAGGCTTGAAAGAATCGGGCATGCATAGTCATGACCGTGTGTGGGAATTACCATTGTTTGATGAATACCAGAAACAGATTGACTCCAAAATTGCCGATATTAAAAACACTGGCGGCAGAGAAGCAGGTACAATTACTGCGGCATGTTTCTTATCGCGTTTTGTTGAAGATGTGCCGTGGGCGCATTTGGATATTGCAGGTACAGCTTGGAATATGAAGGGTACGGATATTTCTCCTGTAGGAGGGGCAACTGGTGCGGGTGTACGTTTGGTGGTGGATTATTTGAGCCGTAAATAACTGGGTACCTCGAAAAACCTCGCACGAGTTAAACGACGTTGATTTTCGCTTATAGTAAGGCGCAATAAAATGAGTCATAGCATCGCTATTGTCCATTTTATTCAACGCAGCTAGGGGTGAAAAGCACAAGTTTGGCGAAGTACCGAGGTTTTTCGAGGTGCCCAACTGTAACTGCTGCGTAACTTTCAGCTCACCACTGATTTGCCCGATACCGGCGTTAGAAAATGCTCACTTACAGCAGTAAGTTGCGCTTTTTCGCCTCGCCTAAAAGCACCTACGGTTGGTGGTTTCGAACAAATCAGCGGCAATCTGAACAGATTCGAATCAATTTATAATGATGCTGAATAGTTACACTGCTGCTAAAGTTTTTGAATATTTGGAGTAATTTTTGTTTTATTGCTAGAATTATTGGGTTTATAGAGGCTTCTATGCGTTTTATTATGTTGATGGGTTGTTTTTTTGTGTTTGCAGGCTTTGCTCAGGCGAAAGAGTGCGTATATATTAATTCTTACCATGCGGGCTATGCTTGGAGCGATAAAATTGAAGCCACCATAAAAGATAAGTTGCAAGGCGTTTGTAATATTCACGTGTTTCGCATGGATACCAAGCGTCATACATCTGAGGTGTTTGGTCGTCAAAAGGCATTAGAAGCCAAAGCTTTGATTGAAAGAGTAAAGCCTGATGTGGTGATTGCATCTGATGACAATGCATCCAAATACTTGGTGGCTCCTTATTATAAAAACAGCTCCATTCCCTTTGTTTTTTGTGGTATCAACTGGACTGCCAAGGCTTATGGCTATCCTTACGATAATGCTACAGGCATGATTGAAGTTTCGCCGATTAAAGCATTGCTGCATGAAGCTCGTTTAGCGTTGGGTGAGGTAAAACAAGTTGCATTTATTGCGACCAAAGGGGTTCATACGGACGAAAAAGAATTTCTGTGGATGTCACGTATGTATGCCAGAGAAGATGTAACAGTGATTCCTTTTTATGTAGATAGCATGCAAACTTGGAAGAATGCTTATGACGAAGCCCAGAGTAGTGATTTTATTGTGCTTAATAATGTTGCAGGCATTGCACACTGGAATAAAGAGGTGATTATGGATTATGTAAGACGCTATGCCCGTAAGTTGACCGTAACAACCTACGATTTTATGATTCCTTATACCATGCTTGCCATGACTAAAATTGCTGAGGAGCAAGGTGAGTGGGCGAGCGATGTGGCAATTCATGTTTTACAAGGCGAGAGCCCTAAAAATATCCCCGTTGTAGCGAATCAGCGTTATAATTTGTATATCAATACGGCGATTCTTGATGCTAGCCCTATTCAACTTTCAGAGCGTTTATACTTTAAGGCAATTAAGGTTCAATAATAATGAAGCTTAATGAAACAGGTATTTGGCTGGGTGGTGGTGTGGGGCTGCTGTTAACCATCGCAGTAACTTTTTCAAGCTTTCAATACCTTAATCAAATTGAGCGTAATACATTTCAAGAACAAACGGCTCATATTGAGCAGGAATTTGGAAACTATCTTGATAATATAAAGGAAAGTATCCGTTTTACGGCAACAACACTCAATCTATCACCCAACCGTCAGGCTGTACAACTTGCAACGGATTACGCGGATGTTGTTGTATATGCACCGATGTTAAGACACCCACAACGACGTGAGTTTGTGGGACGTATGCGAGAAGATGGGTTTATAAATTTTGAGATTATAAATGGCAGTAAACCTTCGCGTATACACCCCGCATATTTGCCAGTTACGCGCATTGAACCTTTTAGTGTTCAATATATCTCCTTATTGGGCGTAGATTTATTGAATCGAAAAGATATTCGCCAGTCCATTATATCAGCATCTGCATCGGGTGATATATCAATGGTGAAAGCAAATATTATAGGGAAAGAAGCCCATTATTGGATGTTTAAAGCCATTTATAGCGGGCTTTCTGGGCAGCGTGACCCCTATTTTTTAAGGCATAAAATGGAGATGTTGAATGGTGTTGTGGGCTTTCAGTTGTCATTTCCAGATTTATTAACATTAGAAATGCAGGCATCTGATATGCGTGCAGTTCTTAGCTTGGAAGATGCAGGTACGGGCAGTATTGCTTTACAGCAAAGTGAGTCTTCATTATTGGCTTTGCGTTTATCCAAGCAGCTTATTTACCCCATTGATTCAGCACATTACCTTAAGCTATGTATTAAGAAAACTGTTCCATGGTCTGAGCAAACTGCATGGTTCTTATTACTAATTTCGGCTGTAGGTATCGCAATCACATGGTTACTTATGCGATCCAGCCAAGCGGTTATTCGTAGTGACTTACACAAAAAGAATATTTTAGAATCAGCATTTGAAGGCATTTTAAGTTTTAATGATCAAGGCGTAATCCGTGATATGAACCCAGCCGCAAATATGATTTTATCATCTATGGGCACTCGTTCGAAGAAATTATATGAAATATTCAATTTTAAAGGTTTTGATACTGGAAAATTTCTAAACTTTGGTGCATTTTTATCGGCATCCCGTGGAGCTTTATTAAATAAACCAGTTGAACTCACCGTGCAGGCGAATGATGGCATACACTTTATTGAATGCAGTATTTCTTCTTTTGAAGAGCGTAGTAAAGTGCATTTTACGATGTTTCTTCGTGATATTACAGCGCGTAAGCGGAATGAAGAAGAGCGATCAAAACTGGCTGTGATTGTTGAGCAGTCTTTTAATGCCATTATCCTAACAGATTGTGATGGTGTGATCGAGTATGTAAACCCTGCTTTTGAGAAAATGAGTGGTTTTTCATTGCGTGAGGTATTGGGGAAAAACCCAAAAATTGTAAAGAGTGGGCAGCATTCTACAGCTTATTATAAAGAAATGTGGGAAGCTCTCTCTCAGGGCAGAAGTTGGGAGGGTGATTTTATCAACAAAGCCAAAAATGGGCATTTGTATGAAGTTGAACAAACAATTTTTCCTATTTTTACCAAAGGTAGTAAAAAGGCGATTGGCTATACAGCCATCCAGCAGGATGTCACGGAGCGCAATCGTATTCAGAAACAAGATGAACATGCCCAACGTTTGGAAAGCCTTGGTGTGCTGGCAGGTGGTATTGCGCATGATTTTAACAACTTACTTACCGCGATTATGGGTAATGCAAGCTTAGCAAAAAATGATTTGGAAAATACGGGTGCTTGTAGGAATAACTTGGATAATATTCTGAATGCCAGTGAAAGTGCAGCGAATCTTTGCAAACAAATGTTGGCTTATTCAGGCAAAGGGCGGTTTATTATTCACCCTATGAACTTATCAGAGGTGATTCAGAAGATTTTACAGTTATTGGAAACATCCGTACTTAAACATGCAAAACTATTGCCCGATTTGCAAGGTGATTTACCGCTTGTTGAGGCTGATGAAGGGCAAATGCAGCAGGTAATTATGAACTTGGTGATTAATGCTTCAGAAGCAATGGGTGAGGGTATGGGGGAGATCCATGTTGCTACTGAGATGGTTTATTTGAGTGAAGAGAAGCTTCGCACCTTGCTCAATGGTGACGAGATTGCCACGGGTGACTATGTCGTGGTTCATGTGCGTGATAATGGCTGTGGTATGGATGCAGATACACAAAAGAAAGTGTTTGATCCATTTTTTACCACTAAATTTACAGGACGTGGTTTGGGTATGAGTGCGATTTTGGGGATTGTTCGTGCGCATAAGGGTGCATTGCAGATGCAATCAGTTGTTGGGCAGGGCACACAGTTTAGTATTTATTTTCCCGTGCTTAAATCTAGCAAATTAAGCACTAAAGCTGCTGTACTTGATGGTGATAAAGACTCAGAGATAGAACTCTCTATAGCGACGACGGTATTGATTGTCGATGATGAAAAAGATATTCGTCGTTTGGTGAGCGATATTCTGGATATAGTGGGTATGCGTAGTATCCAGGCTGAAAGTGGTGAGCAGGGCTTGCTATTACTAGAAAAATATCTTGATGAGATTGATGTTGTACTATTAGATATGACAATGCCCAATATGAATGGACAGGAGTTTTATGTGCAGATGCAGCGTTTTGCATCGCATATACCCGTGATTATTTCATCAGGTTATGCTGAATCAGATATTCGCCAACGCTTTGAAAACAAGAGCTCGTTAAATAATGACTTGGCGATTGGATTCTTGCAAAAGCCTTATCACCCTAAGGCTTTAAAAGACAGTGTTCAGGGAATATTAAAACACGCCTTCAAGAAGTAAGGCAAACCTACATATGGGCACCTCGAAAAACCTCGGTACTTCGCCAAACTCGTGCGAGATTTTTCGAGGTGCCCATATGTATTAGCATAATTGTAAAACAGCTTGTTCACCACGTACAATGGCGGATTCAATGGTGGCAGGTAACTCACCTGGTCTAGGTTGTTCACAAGCATCAATAAGATAATGGGGTAATGTAAAAGAAGACTGTGTAGGGCGTACAAGATGGGTTGCTGCTTGTACCGCAATGATGCGCTGATATATTGGCTTTAAATTTGCTTTTCCCGTGATTTTTTGTAGCTCATGGATGATGGACTTAATTTTTTCCTGATTGCTTTTTGTGCTTGTATCAGCACTAATAACGGCACATAAATGGGACAAATGATGCTTATTGATCTCTTTTTGATGGAATTGATGTGAAATATCAAAAAACCATTGCCCATAAGTGCCAATTCCACCGATAAATGGCGAAGGTAATGTTATTTTTTCATCAAACCATAGATGAATATTGGTGATAGAGCGTGTGGCAATCGTTTGCTCGATATGTAATAGCTTATTTCGCACGCTGGGTGCTGTTGCCAGTATGATTTTATCGCATGTGTGAGAGCGAGTGCGGGTGGTAAGTGTACAATGCTGCTGATTATTTTGCAGGCTTTGGATGCGAGAAGAAGTGTGAATCTGGATGCCCAATGCCTTACAACGCTTTGCGATTGGCTCAATGAAAGCTTGTGAAAGCGGTGCTGTAAACCAGCCCAAACGCGCTGTTTGATGGTTGGCAAAGGCTT
>JALUXZ010000122.1 GCA_027018935.1 Mariprofundaceae bacterium | reverse complement strand
GTTCACCCCAGCCTTTGGCATCAGCATTGAACAAAATTGGGTGGTTGCTGCAAGCTGCTTATTGATGGCAGCTACCGTTGCAGATTCCATATTATCTTATCGACAACAACTGCTTCACGCTGTGATTTCAGCGATTTGGATAATGGTGATTAGTTCTGTGATTACTTTGGTGATTCGCAATCAAGCCATGACTTGGCTCTTAGCTGTGCTTTTTTTCTTAAGATCACTGCACACCATGTTGCCACTATGGAAACATCAAACTGATGATAAAAGCGTAGCATGGTGGCAATGGATGGCTTGGTGGCGAGATAGCACTGCCAGCTTTGCTATGTTTCTTTGGTTATATGCTTGGCCGAAATAGAGCTTTCTCAGAAAGTCGTTTTTTAGATTTCTCCACTCCGCGATGCTGCGGTCGAAAAGACAAATTCACCACGAAGAGCACAGAGAACACGAAGAAACAATGTTATGCTGAGCGTAGTCGAAGCATCTTTCCTCTCATGCCGACCGATGAGGTGAATTGCGCAGCATGCACCACAAAGCCACTAAGACACAAAGTAAAAGCATAGGTTCTCACCTTTGCGGGAATGACCCTCTCCCTCTTGCTATAGCTGCGCCGAAACATAAGTTGGAAAAAGGGATAAAAGCAAAATACCTACTTTGTTTTGCGCCCTATTTCCAGCTTATGTGAGCATAGATACAGCTATTTCAGAGGGCATTTTCTTTGATTCGAGGCATGCGCCTCGTAGGGCTACACCTAAGCATTGACCATACGGCGTGAAGATGGGGTGTATTTTTCTTCTGGATGAATACCTAACTTATCAAAAAATGCTCTATCTTGTGCAGCTTCTTGATTGCCAGTTGTCAAAAGCTTTTCCCCATAAAAAATAGAATTTGCACCTGCCAAAAAACATAAAGACTGCATTTCTTCACTCATCACTTCACGGCCTGCGGAAAGACGAACGTGTGAACTCGGCATGGTAATGCGTGCTACAGCAATGGTGCGGATAAAATCAAAGTTATCCAAATCTTCTACATCTGCCATAGGCGTGCCTTCAACTTTCACCAACATATTAATCGGCACAGATTCAGGGTGTGGATTCATACGCGCCAATTGCGCAATCATACCTGCGCGATTGCGAATCGCCTCACCCATACCCACAATACCTCCACAACACACACTCATGCCTTCTGACCGCACATGTTTGAGCGTATCCAAACGCTCTTCATAGGTGCGTGTGGAAATAATTGTTTTGTAAAATTCAGGGTCAGAATCCAAATTATGATTGTAATAATCCAAGCCTGCATCTTTGAGTTTTTTGGCTTGTTCTGCATCCAGCATGCCCAGTGTGGCACAAGCTTCCATATCCATGGCTTTCACTTCACGAATCATATCCAATACCAATTCAAAAGCTCTGCCTTTAGGTTCGCGCCACGCCGCCCCCATGCAAAAGCGGGAAGCGCCCTTTTCTTTTGCCGCACGCGCTGCCTTCATCACTTCTTCTTTTTTCATCAAAAGTTCGGATTCTAAATCGGTGTTGTAACGGGATGATTGCGGGCAATATTTACAATCTTCAGGGCAGCCACCTGTTTTAATCGAAAGCAGGGTGGAGAGCTGAACCGCATTGGCATCAAAATGCGCTCTATGCACCTGCTGCGCCTTAAACATCAAATCATTAAATGGCAGCTCAAATAATTTTTCAATTTCTTCTACAGTCCAATCATAACGCATGCTTTACTCCGTCAACCTATTGCATGCGAAAGGTAAACGGTTCATCTCTGATAAGCAAAGTTCAACATAGTGTAGTGGCTAAGTCAAATTGGCCACGTTATAAGAGCCATTCCAGAATAATTTCTCTTTTTGATTTGGTGTCAAGCCGAGGTTGTGTTTATGCGGTCTGACATTGCTGTAGTACCCAATAATATAGTTCCAAATCACTTGCCTTGCATGTTCAAGAGATAGAAGCCCAACTTCAGGAATCCATTCAGTTTTTAGGCTTCTGAAGAAGCGTTCCATTGGACTATTGTCCCAACAATTACCACGCCTGCTCATGCTTTGTTTGATTTGGTATCGCCATAATAATTGACGATATGCCAGACTGGTATAATGACACCCTTGGTCAGAATGAAACATAAGCCCCTTAGGGAGGTGCTGATTAACCCAAGATTTTATAGAAACACAACTGAATTTCATTTTTTTAGGGCTGCTTTCCCTTTTTTATCAACTTAATTACTGCATCTACCGCATTTTCTTGCGCGGCAGAGGC
>JALUXZ010000121.1 GCA_027018935.1 Mariprofundaceae bacterium | reverse complement strand
CGAGTCTGCATCGTAAAAGAACTTACGTGCCAATTTAATGGCTGCTTCATTGGCTTCTGCACCAGAATTGCAAAAAAAAGCCTGATCAAGCCCTGCTAGTTTAGTGAGTTTCTCAGCCAATTCAACTTGCTGAGGAATATGATATAAGTTTGAGCAATGCAGCATTTGTTGGGTTTGCACATGCAGTGCATTCACCATAGCAGGGTGAGCATGTCCCAGTGTATTTACTGCAATACCAGCAACAAAATCAAGGTATTTATTACCATGATTATCAAAGACATAGGAGCCTTCACCGCGAACAAGGGTGAGGGGAAGGCGGGCATAGGTTTTCATTACATGACTCATTTGGCGAACTCTAAGGGGCTGGTATCATAAACGCACCTTTTTCATGTGAGATTCCTTTGTTACGTTACTTACGTGAGGTGTTTTTTCAGTGCTTCTGATGCTTGTAAGATGGCATCAATTTTATCTGTAGGGGAGTAGCGAAGAAGTTGATGCACTTCTTCAATATGCCGAAGGTTTGGCCAGTTTTGGTAGACAAATAGCGTCGCAAGTTCGCATAATTTAGAGGCTGGATTATCGTTGGGCTTATGATGATTTAGAGTAGATTGCACGAGCACATCTGGCATATCCCAAGATGTTAGGATGATTGCTCCAGCTTCGGCATGGTCAATGCCATAGAGCACTTGCTCAGCATCACACAAAACTTCGCTATGCAGAGGTGGCAAATCCCTGTCAAAGTAATGTTGATCCACACGTGTAGCCAGAATGACCTGCCCAACATCATGCAATAAACCCATCATAAATATGGTTGATATGCTGGTTGTTGGTGGTGTTTTTAAACGTTGGTAGAAATGTTTGGATATGACAGCTGTTGCATACGAGTTTGCCCAGAGGCTGTGCACACGATGAATGCTTTTGGTGGAAGTGAACATTTGCAATAAAGACATAGACATAGCGACTTCGGCAGATGCGCTGACACCCAAACGCGCAATAGCATGAGGTAATGATGATAGTGCCTTTCCATGAGGGTTGTAAGATGCTGAATTGGCTATTTTTAACAGGGTTGATGCAGTGGCGAAGTCGGTTTCGATAATATCACTTAAATCTTCACTGCTACTATGTGCATGCGTGATGACCTCACGAATTTTCAGGAAACGGTCAGGCAGTGTTGGCATATCCTGTGTATTTTGAATAAGGGCTAGACTTGCTTCGCGGTTAGAAAATGTTGGAATCATAATAAAAAGTAAAAGCAAAAGTAATGCCATTACGGGTGTGTGAAAGTTCTTATTTGTTAAAGCAGAGCTTTATGATTACGACTTTAGGGCACCTCGAAAAACCTCGCACGAGTCAAACGATGCTGATTTCACTCATGGCAAGGCGCAATGAAATGAGTCATAGCATCGCTATTGTTAAGTTTGCCAACGCCAGCGTTGGTGATTTTGGGCACATAGACACCATGCATTGAGTTAATCAGCACTCCTTAGGTAAGCGAACTGTGTTTTGTATTGCCTTAAAAGTGGGCTGCAGTGCTAGCAAGTTGCTCATAAATGGGGAAGATGATGTTTGCACCAATGCTGACATCAATGATAGGGCTTGCAGCGAGCAGCGTAAGCAACCAAAGACTGCGTTGTGATGAAAGTTGTTGGGCATAAACATGCAACAGATGATGTTTATGTCTTTGCATGATGAGCCACTCGCCAAATAATAGGTTGGGGAGAGGTAAAAGGTGAATGCCCAACATACAAAGGTTAAAAAACATCAACACCTTTGCCCACCAATGGTGCAATGGTGGAAGCCCTGTTGGTGCCTGATGAGATAAGCTCCATGTGTAAAGTAGCAAGCCCAAGCAGGTTAGAAAAAGATGGGCGGAAAAGCGAATAAATGCAGGTTTTAACCCTGATTTTAAGGGATTTGGTAGCGCAAAGATGATGCCGCGTGTAAAACAAATAGATACTAGAAATGGCCACCATGTACCTCGCCATGCAATGGCGAAAAATGGGTGAGGTATGTGGGTATGTGTATAACGTTTCTCAATCAGGCATACAAGTGTGAGCGAGATGATGACGGGTAATAAGTAGAGTGTGATTTGTCGAATAACAACATTGAGCCATTCATCCATAACTATGATTTGGGAGAGTTGTGGTCTTCATAAAGGTGCAATAAAATTTCAGGGCGGCTAAGGCTGCGTTGTAGATTGATATAAACATCATCACCGTGAATAGTTACACCTGTAATTTCAGCACTATCGTGATGGGCAATTTCGCGTAACTCTTTGCCATCCCAAGCCCATAAATAGGATGGTTTATCATCATCTGTAATCCACAGCCAGCCGCGCTTTTCATCCCATACTAGATTGTCTGGGTGAATAAGATTTTCATGTTTAAACCATGTTTGAATACTTGGTTTATCACCACTATCATCCAATACCAATACTTTTCCTGTACCCGTTTCTGCAAGTAAAACACGTCCGTCAGGCAGTGTTTCCATATCTTCAATACGATCAAAGTACCAAGCATGTAGTTTTTCTGCATCTATGCGGGCGTTGTTGGGCTCTCGAATGGCAATCCAACCTTTTTTCTTATGTAATACAAAGAGTTTTCTTGCTCGCATATCATAGCGATAAATGCAGCCTTCCTTCCACTCATCTGCCATGTAGGCAAAGCGTCCATCTTGGGAAAAGGTCAGACCTTCATGGGAAAAACGCCCTGCGTGTAATAATGGAATAATGGCAGGATGAGAGCTTTGTAAGCGTTGACGATCAACACGCTGTTCGGGAGGCAGTTTATCGGGCTCTGTGATACGCCAAAATAGTCCGTCAGGCGTTTCTTCACCCAACCAAAGGCTTCCATCAGGAGCTAATTTTAAGGCATCGGCACGTGCTAATCCGAATAAAAGAATATCTTGTTGATTGGTCTTTAAATTAATGGCGATTAAGCTGGGGGAAAGTAGTCCGCCTTGCGTTTCACAGCTAATATACAACCACTTACCATCATCTGAAACAACCATCATATCGGGGTGATGATCGTGCCACGCAGCAAGGGAGCGGGCATTCCAGCCAGCCTGCATATGGATGCCTACAGGGTTGAGGTTGCAGCCTGTGAGTATAAAAGAGATAAGAATAAAACATAGGTAACGAAACATAGCTGTAATGTGCCGTGGAATGACCATATCAGCAAGTATGAAATAGTGAATTCAATAGGGTTTGCTGCTTCTTTCGACATGTTAAATTTTGCTGGTTATATTCAGGACTGTTTCATAGGAGCGAATATGTTATCACGTTATCATATATTAATGGGTTTTATGCAGGGATTATTATTGCTTCTGCTTCATGAGGGAATGGTACACGAGTGGGGTGTGGTAATAGCGCCTGAGTTTGCCTTTCCTGCCTATACGATGGTATTGCTTTTGCCGATCATGACGATGTTATGCATACAGTTCTCGGATAGAGCTGCATTATTACGGCTGTTGGTAGCAGGCAGCATCGTTTTTCTAATTTTAGGTGTTTGTAGTGGAAGCATGGCATTTTCTCCTGTGGACAAAAACTCTTTTAATGGAATCTTTGTATTTGCGCTGGCAATGCTGGCTTTGTTTTATATTGGACTGCCATTTATTCAGAGTTGGATGCGTGCAGGCTCATGGCACTTTTCATATAAAGACTTGTATGAGTTTGGTTGGTTGAATACGCAAACGTTGATAATGGGCGGTCTTTTTACGGGACTGGTATGGGCTATTTTGGGTTTATGTGGAGCCCTATTTAAGCTTATTAGCATTTCGCTTTTTGCAGATATGTTCTCCGACGTGTATTTTATCTACCCTACGACAGGAATGATGTTTGCTTATGGGGTATCGCTGGGTATGCAGCACTTTGATATCAAGAATGTGCATAAAACAGACTTCTTTTTCCGCTTTGTCACATTGTTGATTGCCTTGGTGGCAGTATTGTTTTTGATGGGATTGACAGTCTCTGGCTTGCAGCCGCTTTGGGATACGCGTTATGCGACGTTCTTGCTGCTTTGGTTGCAGGTATTTGTGGTGTTATTTGTAAATGGTCTATTTCAATATGGTTACCAGCAGCGTGATGAGCCTGGCTGGGTGCGATGGTCGATCTCGGTGGCACTGTTGGCAATGCCCGCATTTAGTCTAATTTGTGTGTATGCTATGAGTTTACGAGTAGAACAATATGGCTGGACTGAAGATAGAGTTTGGGCATCGTTGGCGATTGCAATCTTGACTATATATGTGCTGGGTTATGCTGCTGCAGCCTTACGTGGGCTGATGGGGAAAGGCGATTGGTTGGCATGGCTTATGCCAAGCAATATTATTGCGGCTTGTACGATTGTATGCGTAGCTGCACTGACCAGCTTGCCATTCTTTTCTCCTGTACATATTGCCGTTGAAAGTCAGGTCAGTCGTTTATTATCTGGGCAGGTCAAGGCGAATGCATTTGATTTTGACTATTTGCGTTTTGAAGCTGGGCGTGTTGGCTTGGAAAAGTTGGATATATTGATGAATGTTGAAGGTTTGGAGCAATCGGCGTTGATTCGTAAGTATGCTGAAACTGCCCGAAACAAGGTAAAACGTTGGGGCCCAGTAAATCCCATTGATGGTATTGAGAAGCCTGATGTGGCGAAATATTTTACAGTTTACCCTGAGGGTCATGGGTTGGATGCGAGTTCAGTTAAATTTTTCTATGAAAATCGAAAAAGCATGTTTAATGAGTGCTTTTCTGCAGTTGCGCCATGTAAGGTGCTTTACATCAATCTAAATGATGATGCACTTGATGAAATGATTGTTTTTGAAGATGCTTTCTCTTGGAAAACATTGTATGCCAAGAGGCATAATAAATGGCAAAGAGCAGGGTACATTGAGGAGACTAGTGGTTCTCGCGTAGGGCAAGAAGTATTGAATATTAAGGATGTGGAAGCTGTAAATAGCTCTTGGAAGCGGTTGCGGATCGGCGATAGATTTTTTGATGTGAAGTGATGTTTTTCCGACGTTGCTTTTTATGCGCCAAAGCAGTTGGCGGCTGTTAGGCTTGGGGAATGGTTACAGCACTATCTCTACATCATATTCGCCTTTTTTATGCTGCATATTTTGCAGCGATGGGGCTGATTCTGCCGTTCTTCCCTGTATATCTTGCATTTTTGGGCTATAGCGTGGTGGCGATTGGCATGATGACGGGGCTTTTGGCAGCCGCCAAAGTGATTGCACCGCCCTGTAGTGGTTACTGGCTAGATGTGCGAGGCATGGCAGCAGGTCGTTTTATTGTTTTGGCATCATGCTTGGCGGCATTGTGTGTGGCATTGTTTAATACTGCTTCAGCTTCCATGCCTGCGTTTATTATCATTGTTTTGATGTTTGGCATGTTATGGGCTGCTGTATTACCATTAACAGATGGGCTTTCCATTCATGTATCTGAAGCTGCGCTGGCAGATTATGGACGCTTGCGGGTATGGGGTTCGATTGGTTTTGTGCTGACATCGCTGCTTGGTGGCTTGGTATTTGGCGAAATTTCTTTGGCATGGTTTCCATGGTTTTTGGCAGCATTGATGTTGGTCATGGCAGCGGCAGGGCGTGGATTTCCCAGCATTGAGCATGCTGAGATGCCTGATATGGCATATTCTGGATTTTCAGCGGCTTTATTGCTGCTGTTTGTGGTTAGCTTTCTTATGCAGCTTTCGCATGGTGCATATTATGGTTTTTTTAGCCTTTATCTTTTAGATGCGGGCTATCAGGGCTGGCAGGTGGGGCTTTTTTGGGTGTTGGGCGTATTGGCAGAAATTGTGTTGATGTGGCGCTGGGCGAAACCAATCCAATCCATGCCTTTGATGTCGGTGATGTTGGTGTGTTTGTTTTTAACAGCTGTGCGCTGGCTAGGCACGGGCTGGACGCATATTTGGTGGGTGTTAATTCTATTGCAAAGCCTGCATGCCGCGAGCTTTGCGGCATTTCATATCGCTGCTGTAACGTGGGTGAAACGTCTTGCGCCGCCGCATCGTCATGCTGCGGCACAGGGTTGGTTTTCCGCGACAGGTTTTGGGCTTGGGACAACGGTTGGTATTATGGGCTGTGGTTTGATTGTTCAATGGTATGGATTTTCCATGGCGTTTTATGCTTGTGCAGTGATTGCCTTAGGTGCAATGTTGCTTGCATGGAAGCTGCCAAAGTGAATACGCCGATGCCCTTGATTATTCATGACTTGCAAGATTCGCAAATGTTTTCATTGGCGCAGGCAGCGGGGCGTGCAGGGATAAGGGTGGAGGGCACTTGCCAGCCTTTCGAGCCTTGGTTGAAAGTGAGTCAATATATTGATCGTGCGGTAGAATTAACTTGCTTGGAGTACGTTACGAGTAGTGCCTATGCATTGAATTTGCGTAACTCTGGATTATCTGGTGTATGGCTGCCATGCAGTGATGATTTGGTTGAGTTTACGGCGCGTTATCGCCCGCTTTTGGAACATATGGGCATGCGTTTCTTATCACCCAATGAAGCGCAATATGAAATGACACAGAAATATCATTTACTACCTGAAATAGAAGGTCTAAATAAAATATTTGGCGGTGATATTCAAGTATCATCATTGTATGAAAATATTGATGATTTACCTTACCCTCTAATCATTAAGGCAGAGCGTTGGCAATATCATATGATTGACAATGCAGCAGATTTTTTAACTTTTTTAGATGATCACCAAGGTAGAGAGCATGAGCAAGACAGTTTGTCTCTTCAGGCTTGGGTTGAAGGTGGGGTTGAGTGCATGGCATCTGCAATCCTTTTGTTTGATGCAAATGGTCATGTGGTGCGAGGCTTTACAGGAAGAAGGCAACGTGTAGCACCTACATCTTATGGGCCCTTTGGGGAATCAACAGCAGTGAAAGCAGAATGGATTCCAGAGCTCTATGATGGCGCAGTAGAATTATTATCAGCCATGGAATGGCAAGGTTTTGCAGAAGTGGAATGCAAGCAAGGTCCAGATGGTCTTTGGTATGTGATGGAAATCAATCCTCGTGTTTCTGGTTGGACATGTTTGGCAGAAGTGGATGGTGCAGGCATGCTGCAAGCCTATTATGATTTGTGTGCGCATGATGCAAAATTAGAAGAGGCTTGTTTGCAACGTTCAGATAGTCGTTATGTGCGCATGATTAGCACATGTTACCATGATCCTGACTGGGCAGTTTCTACAGAAGAACATAATACGATAAGAAAGCGTATCAAACGCATTGTTTATACCTTGCGGGAATACCGCAAAGATCCAACTCGATTTTCATTGGGAGCATGGGATGGGCAAGATTTAAGGGCTAGTTTGTATTTGTTGCGACGAACCATTCGCAGGGTTTGGGCTATTTACCGTGGTAAGAGTGAAATCTTTTAAGTTTTACCGTTCGATGAAAAATTAAATAGCAACAAAAACGCCATAAGGGCGATAAAGGATCAGGAAGTTTTATAGCCCCCAAAGTGTTGCATCATTTCATCTCTATATTAACTCGCCACCTTGCTATCTGTAAGCCTCATGGAAAGGCGAAGTATCGATGAATTAATGCTCCCAAAAGACCCGCCAAAGCCGCCTGAGATAAACCTTAATCATTAGCCCAAGAACCGATATTGACATTCGGTATAGGGTGTAATCATTTGGTTTGCGACATGTGCCGAATGTTAATGTCGGATCTTGGAGTTGAGTTTAGGCTTGGGGTTATTTTCAGCGGACAGCAGTGGTCTCATGTAAATAAAGTGAGCGGCTGGGGAAAGCAAATTCTAGTTTGAGTTTTTCTAAGGCTTGCATGATTTCTAAGTTAATTTCTTGGCGAACCTGTAAATATTCATCCCAATGGGTGCTTTTGGTGAAGTAATAGAGGAAAATAGACAACGAAGAATCTTCAAATGCATCAAATTTCACCAGTGAAAAGACCTGATCCACACCGACATGATGTTTGAGGATTTCCTCAATAGCCGCAATGGCTTGCTGCATTTTTTCAGGTGTGGTGTCATAGGTGATGCCAATACGCATTTTTACGCGGCGTTTGGGCATGGCATCAATATTATCAATAACCATATTGGCAAGTTGTGAGTTTGGTACATTAACCAAGGTCTTTGCAAACGTCCGGATGCGTGTGGAACGAAAACCAACTTCTTCAACGACCCCTTCAAACTCGTTGGTTTTAATCCAATCACCAACAGTGAATGGGCGATCAACAAGAATCATAATAGAGCCGAAAATATTGGCGATGGTATCTTTGGCAGCCATTGCAATAGCCAAGCCACCAATGCCCAAAGAAGCGATGAGACCAGAAATGGAGTAACCCATATTTTGGGCTAAGACAAGAATAAGTGTGAAAACGAGAAATATTTTTAGGGTTTTACTGATAAATGGTACAAGTTGATCATCTAAGGCTGTCTGGGTATGTGCGGCACGGGCACTAAAGTAGGCTGAAAAGCCATCAATCAGTCGCCAAACAAACCAGCTGCCCAATGCAATAGCTGCTAAGCGTGCTGCATGATCGGCAATGTCAACAAGCGGAAAAGACTCCAGTGGTGGGTTTAATATGTGCATGCAGAGCATCACACCAAGGATAAGAATAAGCCAGCCAGCAGGTTTCTCAGCAGCAGTGAGCAATAGATCGTCCAATGGTGTTTCTGTGTGGGCTGTGATGGCGTGGGTAATATGATGAAAACCTTTGATAAGGTAGCGTTGAACAGCCATGGTTAATAAAAGTAAAAGGAAGGCTAGAAACCAACGGGAAACTGGAATATTAAGAAAGTCCCACTGTTGTAAGGTTTGCCAGATTTCCATAAATAACCTCCTGCATGGTAATATGTCAGCGGACATTTTTAATGTGTGCGCTGCACACTGCTGCTATGCTTGGTTTATTGATGATAGCACACTGGGAGGAGCATGGGATGAGCGAATCGGGATTGCAAGCACTGGTTGAGAATACCAATGCTCTACGGAAGCTGATTGGTCGTAGGGTGGACTATATGGGCAAAACTTATGAGATCGTAGATCTTTTAATTGAGGATGATTTGCTTATTTTATCTGGTGAAGATGGTACAGATATGCAAGAGGATAGTTATGGGCGCGCAAATCGTTTGGTTCCACATCAGCATAGTTTGTGCTTCCGTGATGCAGATGGGGATGCAACCCATATATGGGAAGAATTAGCATTTTTAGATGGGCCGCTAAGTATTTGCCCGCATGATTCATAAATCACCGTGATGATTGTGAATAAAGCAGCAAGTAAGGGTGAATAATGTGGGTTAGTGTTCTTTAGCGATGATGTCGTACAGCCATTGTGAGACCTGCAGCCAGTTGTTGCTAGGTGTAATCTGACCACCGCATACAGCATGCTGGGCACCTGTGACCTCTGCCAATGTATTGTTTCTTCCAAGCAGGGTTTGCTGGGCGAGTAGAGCAAAAGATATGGCTTCTACCGCCTCAGGGGGAACACCAGCTTGTTGCGTACTTTTGACTTCTGCGGGAGCTAATGCATGGCTTAACATCTGCATAAGTTGGACGTTAAATACACCGCCGCCGCATACAAGCCAACGCTTTGGCAACTCTTTAAAAAAAACAAGCTGTTTGACAATGCTTTGAGTTGTCAATGCGCAAGCTGTTGCCATGCGGTCTGCATCAGATATGCCATGCCAAGCTAGTAAGCGATCAACGATGTCTTTGCCAAAGGCTTCACGACCTGTGGATTTGGGGGGCTTTTGATGAATGAAAGGGTGCTGCAATAAGGTGTCGAGTAATGCTTGGCAGACTTGCCCTGCACTAGCTAAATCGCCGTTTTTATCATAAGCATGTCGGCCATCACTGAGCTCTAATATAAGTGCATCCATGACCATATTCCCTGGCCCCGTATCAAAGCCTTGAACGCTTCCATCGCTGTTAAGAATAGTGATATTAGCAATGCCGCCAATGTTAAGTATGGCTGTTGTATTAGCATGGTTGGCGAACAGTGTTTGATGGGCAAAGGGCACAAGTGGAGCGCCTTCACCGCCAGCTGCAATATCACGGCTGCGAAAATCTGAGACGACTGTAATCTTTGTTTGCTCTGCCAAGGTTGCGGCACAACCGATTTGTAATGTGAATGGGTGGCTTCCAGACATGCCTTGGGGGCGATGGCGAATAGTTTGTCCATGGCTGCCAATGGCTAAAATTTGCTGTGAGAGAATGTTTGCCTCTTTCAATGCAATTGCAACAGCTTGTGCGAAAGCCATCGCTAAAGCACGGTCAAGTGATCCTAATTGGTCTATCTCATCAAAGCCTGGTTTGGCAATGCGCAAGCAAGATTCGCGCAATTCGACAGGCATCGGATACTCTGAAAAATGCACAAGCTTGTGGTTATAAATATCAATGATGGCTATATCAATAGCATCGCAAGATGTCCCTGACATGATGCCTATCAAATATTGAGGGGGCTGTAAGTGCTTGTGATGATTCATGCTTGAAGATATTAGGTGATTTTTTTATGGAAGTGAAATATTTTTAATTTTACAAGACTTATGCTACGCTTGGCTAGGGATGTGCTGATTAACTCAATGAATGATGTCTATACGCCCAAAATCGCCAACACTTGCTGGGGCTATTGCTTGCACTTGCAGCCTTGGTGCTGGTGATTTTGAATCGCATGTCCACTTATTCAGAGTGGATCAACACCTCCCTAGGGCTTTGTAAAAATGATGGCTATTTTTATGTTCTGATGGGGATGGTCATGCGGGATCGTGAGGGAATATGCAGTCAATTCGATTGGTTATTGCAGTATTGGTTTTTGTCGCTTTGGGGGCAGGAGTTGTCTTTTTTTTGGCAGATACAGAAGGCGAGAAAACTCAAAAAGATGCGGTAATTTTGGGTGAGTCAGCACTTGAAGACTCACGTTATGAAGATGCCTTACACTGGTTTGAAAAAGCATCTCGACAAGGTGATATGAAAGGGCAGTTCCAGCTAGCAATGATGTATGCCAAAGGTAGGGGGGTGGACCGTGATGATACCCAAGCTGTGCGCTGGTTGCGCTTGTCTGCGAAACAAGGTGATGCTCAAGCACAATATCAATTGGCACTGCACATGGAGCATGGGCGTGGCATTGATGCGAAGCCAAGTGAGGCTGCAACATGGTACTTAAAAGCTGCGGCTCAAGGTGTGGGGCAGGCAATGTTTCATTTGGCGGCATTATATGCTGAAGGGCGCGGTGTTGAGCAGAGTGACGAACAGGCATTGCATTGGATTTTGTTAGCAGAAGAAAAAGGTGCTGCGGATGCAGCTAACTTCCGTAAAAAGATTGTTAAGAATATCTTGCAAAAAGCTGGGTCGGGCGATGGCGATGCGCAGTACATGTTAGCGATGATGTACCGTGAATCAAAGGGTGTCAGTTTTAGTGCAACGGAATCCATGCGTTGGATGAAAAAGGCCGCAGAGCATAAAAATTCAAACGCAGCATTTGAACTTGGACGAGGTTTTCATTTTGGCTTAGGCGCAGATATAGATGAAGTGAAAGCTTTTTACTGGTATCAAATCGCTGCCAAAAATGCGAATAAAGAGGCTGGTTTAGCACTTGGCGTGTTATATTTACAAGGTCTAGGTACGGAAAAAAATGTATCTAAAGGTATAGAATGGTTACAGAAAGCGGCTGATCTTGGTGTTGTGCGTGCGGAATATAATCTTGGCATTGTTTATATGGAAGAGTTGGCTGGAAAAGATGATATGCAAGCGATGCGTTGGTTGAAACAAGCAGCGGAAGCTGGTTTGGCAGGCGCGCAAAATGATCTTGGTGTCATGTATGCTTTGGGTCGTGGTATTGAAAAGGCAGACATGAGGCAAGCTAAGCGCTGGTTTGAGAAGGCAAGTAAGGATAACTCTAGAGCCCAATTTAATCTTGCGGTGATGTATGCGCGAGGCTTGGGTGTGCGAGCCAAAGATAGTGAGGCTGTGGCTTGGCTGCAAAAATCAGAGCAAGGTGGTAATGCTCGTGCACCATTTTTGCTGGGCTTGTTTTATAGCCTAGGAAGGGGTGTTGGGCGCAGTGATAAAGATGCTGCAACTTGGTATGAAAAGGCAGTTGCTGGTGGTGATTCGGATGCTAGGTATAATTTGGCAGTATTGCATTACAATGGTGGAGGCTTGACCCGTAATTATAAAAAAACGCTGAATTTATTGGAGCCTTTAGCTGTGTTGGGAGATGCGCAAGCACAGAATTTGTTGGCAAGCATGTATCAGGAAGGTCTTGGTGGTTACGAAGATGCGCCGCTGGCAGCAAGGTGGTACAAAAAAGCCTCTGTGCAAATGTATGCTTTGGCTCAGTTTAATTTGGGAAATTTATATAGGCGCGGGCAAGGTGTGAAGCAAAGTGATGAAAAGGCAGTTTATTGGTATCGTAAAGCCGCTGAACAAGGCTTTGATGCAGCGCAGAATGCTTTGGGTTATATGTATGCAGAAGGGCGCGGAGTAAAGAAAGATAAAAAGCAAGCGCGTGATTGGTTTAAGAAGGCTTCAAGCACGCTGGCTCCAGCACGAGAAAATCTTGCAAGATTAAAGCAAAAGGCTGGTAGCTTTTCTTTGGTAGGGTTGAAAATTGATCGCAGTATGCGCTCCAGTATTTTGTCACAAAAAGAGGTGGATTTATCTGCTTGGCTGGAAGTGGATCACCAATTACGCTTTTAAGTTTGGTAACTATTCAGCATATTCATTCAAACACGCAATAATGTGTCATGTCCCCCAGGGGATACTCTCTGCCTACGGCATTCACCTGATCGAACGTAGTTGAGACATCTTTTAACGCAATCTCTATGAAAG
>JALUXZ010000120.1 GCA_027018935.1 Mariprofundaceae bacterium | reverse complement strand
TGTCAATATGGATCCAAGAGTATCACATCAAACACCAGAGGATTTTAAATAGTTGGAAGGGGGATATGGGCTATAAATGGTCAATTTTCGCATAAATGAAAAACTGGGTTTCTGAGGGAACTCTACATATGTAACAACATTTGGTGAAAACCTTGTTATGCGTCTGCTTCGTCGTGATGGCGGTATTAAATCCATTGACCAAATAAATATGAATACAGGTCTTCTTCAACGTTTTAAACACGAAGTTCTTGATGTTCCAACGGGTGTGATTCTTATTACTGGACCAACTGGCTCAGGAAAAACAACAACGCTCTATTCTGCGATTGATTATTTAAATCGCCCTTCAACTAAAATTATTACACTGGAAGACCCCGTTGAGTATGTTATTGATGGTATTATGCAATGCTCTGTTGATGTCAAAGCAGGACGTAATTTCGAAGACTCTTTAAAAGCTATTGTTCGCCAAGATCCAGATATCATCGTACTGGGTGAAATTCGAGATCAAATGTCTGCACAGGTTGCTGTGCAAGCCGCCTTAACAGGGCATAAAGTATTAACCACATTCCATACAGAAGATTCTATTGGTGGTTTGTTACGCCTAATGAATATGGGCATTGAATCATTTCTTATTTCATCCACGGTAGTGAGTATTTTAGCACAACGTTTGATTCGGAAAATTTGCCCTGATTGCCGCCAAGCTTATATGCCAAATAGGCGCATTGCTAAGTTAGTTGGTATGGATGATGAAATATTAAAAAATCATACATTTTATCGTGGTACAGGTTGCGGTACCTGTTATGGCACGGGTTATCATGGGCGTACAACCCTGCATGAGCTATTAATTTTGAATGAAGAAGTAAGAGAAGCCATTCTCGAAGAAAAAACATCACACGAAATTCGCCAAATAAGCTGTGAGAGTACTGACCTCTTATCTCTTATGGAAGATGGATTATATAAGGTTATTCATGATATGACGACTGTAGAAGAAGTGTATCGCATTGCACCACGTTCACTATCTAACCGCTCCGTAACCGAGATATGCCGCCTAATGGGAGATGAAATATGAACCTGCAACAACATCAACTTGCAGCCATGATTCGACAAAAATTTAATTCTGGCGAAGCTAAACTACCCTTATTACCCGAAGCTGTGATAAAAGTTCAGCGTATTGTAAAAGATGAAAGTAAGGGTGCTGCCGATATTGCAAAAGCCATTGGTGATGACCCAACCTTTTCAACCACTGTGATGCGTCTAGTCAATAGTACGCAATTTAATACTTCTGGGCATGAAATTCGCAGTTTACAAATTGCCGTACAACGGCTTGGTGCTAGAAAAGTTTTACAACTCATGATTGCGTTATCAGCAAAGGTACATATCAAGGTAAAACATAAAGAATTAAGGGCAATCCTTAGTAAAAGTGCCAGTCATTCGCTAATGGTTGCATGCGCTGCACAGCATTTAGCCAAACTCATTGGTAGCGCAGATCCCGATGAAGCCTTCTTAGCTGGTATGATACATGATATTGGCATACCTGCTGTAGTTAGTGCTGCAGAAAAAGAGCTTTCAGAAATTG
This sequence comes from Mariprofundaceae bacterium, assembly GCA_027018935.1. Taxonomy (GTDB): domain Bacteria; phylum Pseudomonadota; class Zetaproteobacteria; order Mariprofundales; family Mariprofundaceae. The sequence goes on along the minus strand of JALUXZ010000120.1, from coordinate 691 downwards.
ATGCAGAGTCTAGGCTTGATGCGATTTGCTGCTTACACAGAGAAATGGGCGGGCGTTTGTTAAGCTATTGGAATATGCCTGATGTTTTTGCTACAGTAGCATCACACCACGGCATTGAATCAGATGACCGCCCCAATGAACGCTTGATTGATTATGTCGATGCTGCTGATTTTCTTATTCAGCGGGGTGGAAAGGATGTTATGTTTGATGCTGTTTCTGAAGGAATTGAAACTGCAAACTATCCAGCGATCTCCCGCTTGGAAGCAACCGAGATTCACATCGCTGCAGTAGAAGTTGAACTCGAAGATAGCCTCAAAGGAATGAGGCAAGCCATCGGCTAATGTTTAAAAGCATTTGACTCATTACTACAGGGCACTCTTTAAGTTTTAGGCTCCAACTAACTTGCCCTTCCTTTCACTTGCTACGGATTTTATAAATTTTATTCCGCAATTAGTAAGCTGCGTATTATTCAATTTTGTTTTGAGCAAGTCATGCTAAAAAGTTCTCGACCTAGCCCATCACATTATTTATTGTCCCACGTCCGGGTTGGGTTAAAACCCTCGCCTTCAGCATGTTATAGTTTAGGCATGGGAAAGAGTTATAGGAAATCGAGCCATAGCATATTTAGCATAGAAATTCATATAGTTTGGATTACGAAATATCGTTATAAGATTCTAAGAGATGATGTAGC
>JALUXZ010000119.1 GCA_027018935.1 Mariprofundaceae bacterium | reverse complement strand
CCTAAGCATAACATGATATAATCCACCTGAAATGTGGATGCGCGGTTTCCTAGCCATGCCAGACACACTACATATTCACATCCAATAACTCAATAACTCATGCCTGACCCCGTTTTCGAGGCATAATGGGTGACCTCTTTTCCGCTATTCTCGTTCAAACATATACCAACCATCAATTCTTGTTTGTTTTATAGATAAGCCAAACCATTTTGAAATCCATGTTATTGAAGAATGCTTAATAATGAGGCTATCATCAGCTGCAATAGTAAGCATACTGATGGACTCACTTTTTGTTGGATAAGACTCGCCATTCCCTCCCCATGGTCGTATATGGTTAATAACAAATAAGCCGTGATGGCATCTTCCACTCACCTCTAATCGAAGTTCTTTTTTATACTTCGGTGGAACACTTCCATAATCCTCTTTAGCAATTAAATTGCTACCGAAATAAGTGATATCAAGAATCCCTTTGTTGTCCTCATAGTCAAGTTGGAAAGTATTAACTGATCCTCCAAAAGAACCTAGCATTAATAGATTTTCTATACTCAAATGTGAAAACAGCGGTGCTTCTGATTGCTCAACATACTTTCCAGTAGCTATGTAATTTCCTGACAAGTCATGACAACTCTTAATGTTCTTTTTTTCTGGCCAAGCGCTTGGATATTGTAAACTAAAATCATCCAATTGGTTGGCTCTGCCTATCATTGGATTATATGACATCAGAATAGCCAAAAACATGATGTATGAGAATGCAAGTTTAGTAATCACTAATTATGCCATAAACTGGAGATGGAATCATTGCCGCCCCAGCAAACGGCGCTGCTGGAAAGACTAAACCATAGTTTCTTATAGTATCAACAACTGCTCCGAATCCTGTAAAATGAACAGAATTTCCATTAGACAAATATGATCCAGTCATATCTCTTAAAAAGTCATGAGGTCCACCAAAGGATTCATTTACATAATCCAGCATACTTCCAACTGGCGAATTTGGGTTATAGGAGAATCCAGCAAAACTGTATTGTGGAACATTCATCCCTTGTGGGACAGGCCCCTGACAGCCTCCCATTAGAGAAACACATGGTAGTCTCAAAACGGGGTCAGGCATGAGTTATTGAGTTATTGCGGCAATCGTTTACTAAATACACTTAACTCTCCCTTATCCGCCATTATTTTCTCAAAGACAACCATAGCCATCATTAGCAAACAAATCAAAACAGATGAATAATACACCATATCTCTGCAATTAAATCAGCTTAAAAAATAAACCAATAGCTACAACCCACAAAAGCACCGCCATCATCCATGCCAACACACCAGCACTTTTTTGATGCTTGGGGCATTGATGCGCTCGCATTTGAACTTGAATCATCCACGCGCCTAAAAAAGCACAAGCCATCGCCACTACATTTAAAATATGCTCTGGTGTCATCAGCAGCCCCTAACAAGGTTAAACACTTCTAAAAGATCTTCCATTTTACGTGCAGTGAAACAACAGTTTCTTTCGATACTCTTCTGGGTCTTTGGTTTGCGTCATCGCGCCACCCCTTGGAAACAGCGCATCAAACAAGCGCGACACCCAAAAGCGCAATGCAGCCAAACGAAGCAATACAGGCAACATCTCTTTTTCATCCGCCTGCAATACTCTCAGCGATTCATAACCCTCCAAAAAGGATTGCATACGCAACTTATCCTCATCACCAAGCGCCACAGCTTGTGCATTCAATGCAATCGCAATATCCATTGCCCAAGGCGCTGTATGCGCGTAGTAAAAATCAATGATGCCCGAGACTGTATCACCATCAAAAAGAATATTATCCACAAATAAATCACCATGAATCACGCCCTGCGGCAGTCTATCGAAAGCTTGGGATTGCTGAAATAAAAGCTCGCTTTTAAGTAAATCTGAAGCCGCCTCACCATATTGATTGCGCACACCATCGCTTACTTTTTCAATATACGTTTCCAGCCAATGCATACCAGTTGGATTATCCCGCTTCTCAGCAAAAGATTGCCCTGCAAGATGAAGCTGAGCCAAAGCCTTACCCGATGCACGCAATTGTGCCATATTCAAATCATCCAGCGTTTTACCATGCAAACAAGACACAATACAGCCTGATTTTTTTTCATCACCAGTATGGATTTCAAACAACAATGAACCATCAGAGCGCTGCATCACATCAGGGCAAGACAAACCCTCTTTCGCCAAATGCCGCATCAGACGCATAAAATAAGGCAACTCCATCGCATCCATACGCTCAAATATG
>JALUXZ010000118.1 GCA_027018935.1 Mariprofundaceae bacterium | reverse complement strand
GATTTTCGCTCATAGCAAGGCGCAATGAAATGAGTAATAGCATCGCTATTGTCCATTTTATTCAACGCAGCTAGGGGTGAAAAGCACAAGTTTGGCGAAGTACCGAGGTTTTTCGAGGTGCCCAATAATTACACTGGTATTTGCCTTAATTCTCTCGAAAAGCATGCGTCATCGGATAGCGACGATCACGCCCAAAGGCTCTTTTGGTGATCTTCACACCAGGTGGTGCCTGCCTGCGTTTGTACTCTGAATTTTGCAGCATGCGCACCACACGCACAACTTCAGCGCGATCAAAACCTCGCGCTACAATATCATCAACACCCAACCGCTCTTCAATGGTTGCCTGCAAAATAGCGTCCAATACATCATAATCGGGCAGCGAGTCAGAATCTTTTTGATCAGGAGCAAGTTCAGCCGATGGTGGTTTATCAATCGTATTTTGCGGAACCATCTCACCATCCAAGTTCATATAGTTGGCAAGTGCGAACACCTGCATTTTATAGACATCTTTAATCACAGCAAAGCCACCTGCCATATCACCATACAACGTAGCATAACCAACTGCCATTTCAGATTTATTACCTGTAGTTAATAGCATACGCCCTGTTTTATTGGAAATTGCCATCAATAACACGCCACGAATGCGCGCTTGAACATTTTCTTCGGTAACGTCAGGTTCAGACTTATCCCAAATTGCAAAGGTATCAGCCAAGCTTTTATCTATCGCTGCAACCCCATCAGCAATCGGCAACGTAATACTTTCAATCCCTAAATTTTCCACCAAAGCATGCGCATCCTTTAATGAATGGTCACTGGAATATTTCGATGGCAACAACACCCCCAAAACATTCTCTGCACCCAGTGCTTCAACAGCAATCACCGCCACCACTGCCGAATCAATACCGCCAGACAAACCAATCACCACCTGTGAGCAAGCATTGCGCTGCACATAATCACGCACACCCATGACCAAAGCCTGGTTTAATTGTTCCATATCATCAGGCAATTCAACTATATTTTTAGCAGCTTCTTCACCATCCCAAACACTTACTTTCTCTTTAAACATAGACGCGCGCAAACATAACTCACCCAGCGCATTGACCGCATGTGAGCCACCATCAAACACGATTTCATCCTGACCACCTACTGGATTCACATACAATACAGGCGCAGAAAATTGCTTGGCACGACGCATTGTTAATGCCTCTCGCTCATGCTGTTTACCCCAATGAAACGGTGAGGCATTAAGATTTAGCCATACATCACAAGTATATTTCTCTTGCTGTTCTGCCAACTCATCTTGCCACAAATCTTCACAAATACCGATACCAATTTTTCTGCCATTCACCACAAAAACCGACTTACTAAAACCCGTCGAAAAATAACGCCGCTCATCAAACACACCATAGTTTGGAAGGTACTTCTTATCATAAATACCGATAATTTTACCTTTCTGGCATAAAATAGCTGAATTTTTCAGCCCATCCTTATCTCGACGCGGCGCACCAAACACACAACAAACAGCACCCGACGCTTGCACAAGCTCATTCACAGATGCTTCAACCACTTGCATAAATACAGGGCGTAATAATAAATCCTCTGGTGGGTAACCAGTTACAACCAACTCTGGAAAAACCACTATCTCACAAGCCTGCGACTCAGCATCAGCCATGATGCTTTTCATCATCGCTACATTGCCCGACATATCACCCACACGTGGCATACATTGCGCCAACATCATCCTCATAATTTCTTCCCAATAACAAACATCGCATCGCCATACGAATAAAAACGATACGCCTTTTTAATAGCATAATCATAGGCTTTTAGGACTTGTTCTTTACCCGCCAATGCCGATACCAACATCAATAATGTCGATTGTGGTAAATGAAAGTTTGTTAACAATGCATCCACCATCTGAAACGTATAACCTGGATAAATAAAAATATCAGTTCGCGCTGCTCCTGCCTGCAATACACCATCCACTGATGCTGCTTCAAGCGTTCTTAAACTGGTTGTGCCAACTGCCAAAACCCGCCGTCCTTGCGCCTTTGCTTGATTGATGATTTGTGCCGCATTTTCAGAAACAACATAGGCTTCTTCATGCATTTTATGGGCATGCACATCATCCACCTGCACAGGCTGAAATGTCCCTGGTCCAACATGCAGGGTAATATGCACAAATATTGCTCCTGCATGTTCCATCTCTCGCATCAATTCTGGGGTTAAATGCAAACCTGCTGTAGGAGCAGCTACAGCCCCATCATGGGCAGCAAATACTGTTTGATAACGTTTTTTATCTTCTTCAGAATCAGGACGATCAATATATGGTGGCAACGGCATATGCCCATGCGCTTCAATGGCATTAGCCACATCTTCCGCTACAAGCTTCACTTCAACACACTTACCATCACGCGATAACACTTCCGCATAAAAATCATCTGAAAATAAAACCTTATCACCCTGTTTCAGCGGTTTATTGGCTTTACCCCATGCCATCCAAACATTGGCAACACCTGTCGGCTCAAGCAATAATATTTCAACCTTTCCACCGCTGGGTTTCTGCCCTAACAAACGCGCAGGAATCACCCGTGTGTCATTGACCACCCACACATCACCCGCTTGCACCAAGCTCGGCAAATCGGCAATACTCGCATCTATAAAACTTTCATCTTCCCAACGCAGCAAACGCGAAGCATCCCTTTTTTCCAAAGGACGCTTGGCAATCAGATGTTCAGGCAGTTCAAAATCAAAATCAGAGGTTCGCATAAAGAGTTTATCTCAAAAGTGGCTTATAAAGTTTTCACACCTTCCGATGTCCCCATCAAGATAACATCAGCACGTTGGTGGGCAAAAATACCGTTGGTCACCACACCGGGCACTTCATTCAAATCATTTTCCAATGCCAAAGCATCCTCAATCTTCAAACCAAACACATCCACAATAATATTACCATTGTCTGTGATAAACCCTTCACGAACTTTCGCTTCACCACCCAGTTTATTGGCAATACCCATCACCAACGCTTCCGCCATGGGAATCACTTCAATCGGCAATGGAAATGCCCCCAAATAATCCACCTGCTTCGTGCCATCTACAATACAAACAAATTTATCCGATGCCGCTGCCACAATCTTTTCGCGGGTTAAAGCACCACCGCCACCTTTGGTGAGGCACTTTTTAGGATCAAACTCATCTGCACCGTCTATATATACCGAAAGGCTATTCACCTGCTGCAACGCATCGTTTAGCTCCAAAACAGGCACACCATGCCCACGTAAACGCTCCGCAGTAACCTCTGAACTTGCCACAGCGCCTTTAATTTTATCTTTAATTGTTGCCAAAGCATCAATAAACATATTGGCCGTCGAGCCTGTGCCCACACCAACAATACTTCCTTCCACTACATAGGCTAACGCTGCTTCTGCAACCTTTTTCTTCATTTCATCCTGTGTCATTCAAGCCTCCAGTAACCCTCATAAAACATCTTTGGCGCAGTATAACGTAAAGGGGCATTTCAATAAACCTCACACACGTTAATATGTTGCCATGTTCAATATAAATGCTGACCACATCATGAGCCTACTTTTCATACTCGGATTTACCCAAATGATGTGGGTTTCTGTGATGCTTGCCAAACGCGGTATTTCACCCAAACTTATATGGCAAAGTAGCATGCCACTATTTGCTATTTGGGTGCTGGCATGGCCTGTTTACATACAAGCTATTTGGCTATGGTTTCCCATCGCTGTTTTCATCACGCTAGCCTTATTAAGCCACACCATAAAACGCCCTTTCTGGCAGTATCTACACGCAATTTGGGGCGGCTTTTCAAATCAAAAACATAGCTTACCTTGGAGCATTTTATCATTGACAGCCTCACTCGCTATTGCCATTGCATTTTTTCAAAGTATTCCAGAATTTGGCTTTGGATTAGCCTTGGCTGCTTGCCTAGGGTTTCCATTAGCCGAACTATTTGACCGCATTCGTCACACGCAACTTGGTTTTTTATTACACCCCGAACAAACCCTACTTGGACACCTCGCACTGATTATTAGCAGTGCCTTTTTATGTGCTTGGAGCGTTCATTTGTATCATGGCATTCCTTGGCAACAACTATTGATCGCCACACTTATTGCAGGCATCGCGGCATCATTATGCCGTGCTTTATTACCACACAACTGGAATCAACCCGCCGCTATACTGGCTATGGGCTGGATACTCTGGCTGCTATAGATTCTTGCGTGTAAGCTTGCCGCATGTCTTATATTCAAACATTGATTGATTTGGCTCTCACCGAAGATGCTGCTTATGAGGATCACACTGCTTTGGCAACCATTTTAGATGTGCAACGCGGGATTGCCCGTATCACTGCCAAAGCCGAAGGTGTGTTGTCGGGCTGCGCCATTGCCAAACAAGTATTTACAACGCTGGATAGCAGCATTCAACAACATTGGCTTAAAGCTGATGCAGACAGCGTAAAAGTTGGCGATGTTATTGTAGAGTTAACAGGTAGCTTGCGCCGCTTGCTTGCTGCGGAACGCACCGCCCTAAATTTCATGCAACATTTATCAGGTATCGCCACAGCCACCCACGCTTTTGTAGAAGTTGTGCAGGGTACAGATTGTGCAATTGCCGACACACGCAAAACCACACCTGGACTACGCCTCTTGGAAAAAAAGGCTGTCATTCATGGTGGCGGCACCAACCACCGCTTAGATCTAGCAAGTGGCATGCTCATCAAAGAAAATCATATTGAAGCCAGTGGCTCCATCAGCGAAGCCATCAACGCGTGCTTTAAACATAATGAAGATATTTGGATTGAGGTCGAGTGTGAAAACTTCGCACAAGTCAAAGAAGCCGTTACTTTATGCCCAGATATTATTTTATTGGATAATATGAGCCCTGCACAAGTAAGTGAAGCGCGATTACTGGTTCCCACCTCTATTTTACTTGAGGCATCAGGCAATATTGGGCTACACAATGCCCGTGATTATGCCCTGACAGGTGTCAATCGCATTGCCATTGGTGCCATTACCCATTCTGCTCCTGCATTGGATTTATCCATGCGTGTACAAGCATTGCAACTAAACCAAGCTGCCAATGATGAAGCCACATGAAATCCGCATCACGTCAACATATTCTTAGCAGGCTTAGCACCGCGAGTGAAGCTGTATCAGGCGATATATTAGCCCAAGAATTGCACATCTCCCGCGCAGCAATTTGGAAGCATATCGATGCCTTGCGCAAACAAGGTGCAAACATTCAATCCCATGCAGGGCTAGGCTATCAACTATGCAGTGATTTCTTTAGTGCCATCACATTGCAAGCCCAGTGTGCTAAAAATCATTGCATCGGCAAGTATATTCAATGTTTTGATAGCCTTGACTCCAGCAACCGCGAATCCATGCGTCAGGCAGAAGCTGGTGCCAAAGAAGGCAGCGTTATTATCGCCGAGCAGCAGAGTGCTGGTCGAGGTAGATTAGGGCGCACTTGGCATACCGTGGGGGATAGCCTTGCCCTTAGCATGATCTTGCGACCACCTTTATCACCCGAACAAGTCCCACAACTATCTTTATTAACCGCCGTTGCGCTACAAGGTGCACTATCACAATATTGTGATGACATTCGTATCAAATGGCCCAATGATTTATTGATTCATGGCGCAAAAGTATCTGGTATTTTAACTGAAATGCGTGCTGAGCCAGGTTTGGTACACGCCGTCATTGTTGGTATTGGCATAAACATCAAAGCCCCCAAACAAGGCTGGCCAAAAGATATTGCACAAACGGTCACAGCTTTACAAAGCCATCATGAAAATACCATATCCCGTTTACAATGTGCTGCATCCGTGTTAAAAAATATGGATTATTGGTATCATATCTATCTTGAACAAGGCTTTGCTCCTATTCGTGATGCATGGTGGCAAGCCCATGCTGCATCAGGCCAAAAAGTCCGTGTCCACGATGGCAAGTCTTATATCGAAGGTATTGCCAAAGCTTTGGATGAAGATGGTGCTTTATTACTGACCACCCAGCACGGAACTCAGCGTATTATTGCAGGTGAATTAGAGCTGTTAGAACAAAAGGTTATGCTATGAGCAACTTACTTTGCATTGATGTCGGTAATACCCAAATGGTCTTCGGACTATTCCAAAATGGCAAACTTACTTGCCACTGGCGCTTATCCAGCAGTGCCCATATCACCAGTGATGAATTAAGTTGGCAATTGCACGGCATGTTTACCCAATTCCATCACGATCCAAAAACCATGCATGGCATTATGATTGCCAGTGTCGTTCCACATTTAGACACCGTATTACGCGAATCCTGCATACAAACATGTGCCTGCCCAACCGCCTTTATTGGCGATTCTGATGTTAAAACAGGTATGGCAGTGGATTATAAAAACCCACGTGAAGTAGGCGCTGATCGTATTGCCAATGCCATTGCTGTACGCGAATCTTATGGTAGCCCTGCGATTGTCTTGGATTGTGGTACTGCCACTACATTCGATTTGATTAATCAGCAGGGTCATTATGCTGGTGGTTTAATTATTCCAGGCATGGATATTGCACTAGCAGCCTTGTGCCAACGCGCTGCTAAGTTACCCGAAGTCTCTATCACAGCTACAAACACGCTGATTGGTCGCGATACCATTAGCAGTATGCAAGCAGGTAGCTATTGGGCGGCTGTTGATGGTCTATCAGGCATTATCAAACGACTGCACGCGCTGGATGAATATCGCGATGCACCTGTTATTGCCACAGGCGGCTTAGCAGAGCGTATTCATACGGATATATCCAGCATCACCTCTTTGCAGCCCCATCTAACCTTAAACGGACTCTATATTCTTGCCGAGCGACATTTCACATCATGAAACGCTTGTTTATGTTCATCTTTATTGCCGCCATGATCAGTCTAACATGGACGGCGTGGAACCCACCCAGCGTACAAAATCATTTGACACGAATCCATATGCCCATTCCCGACATCCAATCACTGGATACTGGACCTTGGCGCGTGATGACGCGCCGCATGATTTCCAAACAAGCCGTTCATGGGATGAAAGTTCGTTTATTGGATGCAGGTTTTCACCCTGAACTCATTCAAAAACGAGAACCTGTCGAGCTACATGCTTTTGATGACCCACATATATTTCAAACACAATCTGCAGCAGCGAAAGTAAAAGCTAAATGGCGCGCCCTAGGCATTGAAGCCGATGTACTCCATCATCTAACCAAAGATGATGAAAAAGTATTTAAAGTCGGGTTGGGTCGCTTTTATATGTCCGAATATGCCGAAAGCATGCAAGAACAACTCAAAAAAAGTAAACAGCCATACAATTACGAACGTCGTACTGTCAGCATTCCAAGTTATCATTTTATTTTTCCAGCCATGACCAAAGGCGAAGCTGAAATTCTATGGAAACGCCTGCAAAATATGGGTATCGCTGATCCTGTCATTATGCAACAAAGTGAGTTTGAAAGACTTTATCCCAAGTAACTATTAGCTCACCACTGATTTCTCTGCTATCTGCGTTAGAAAACACTCATGTGCAGGAGAACAGTACGTTTTTCTGCCTTGATTCCAGATAAATACGCAGCAATCTAAGCAGTCACTATTCCAATAACTATACCAATAAATTCGCAAAACGATCAAATAAATAGTCCGCATCTTGTGGACCCGGGCTAGCTTCTGGGTGGTATTGTACAGAAAAGATAGGCTTTCCTTTTACACATAACCCTTCAACCGTACCATCAAACAAAGAGCGATGGGTAATTTCAACGTGCTCTGGCACCACATCATCGGCTACCGCAAAACCATGATTTTGGCTGGTTATTTCAATTTTTCCTGTGGTTTCATCTTTGACGGGATGGTTACCACCACGATGACCGAATTTAAGTTTGAATGTCTGCAAGCCCAAAGCCTGTGACAACAATTGATGCCCCATGCAAATACCAAAGATGGGCGTATCGGCATCCAACAACTCACGAATGGTATCCACTGCATAGCCCACCGCAGAAGGGTCACCAGGACCATTGGATAAAAAGATACCATCAGGATTCATTGCCAACACATCTTTGGCAGAAGTTTGTGCAGGTACAATCGATACTTTTAAACCACGATCCGCCAATTTTCTGAAAATATTACGTTTACAGCCAAAATCAAAAGCAACTACGTGTTTTTTGATGGTTGGCTGTTTATAAGTTGCCGCATCAATGTCGTAAGTTCCTTGCTGCCATGTTGAAACATGATCACAACTCACCTGCCCCACCAAATCACGCCCTTCCAAACCTGCCCAAGCCTTGGCTTTTGCCACAGCCTCTTCTTCGCTCATGCCATCGGATGCAATCACACCATGCTGCGCACCATGGTCGCGCAAATGCCGCACCAATGCTCGTGTATCAATATCCGCGATACCCACAACAGACTTGGATATTAACCACGCCTCCAAACCTTCTTCGGCACGGTAGCTAGAAGTTTTTCTTGCAGGCGCACGCACAATCAAACCACGTACAGCTACATCATCCGACTCCATATCCTGCGCATTGATACCAACATTGCCAATATGCGGATACGTAAATGTCATGATTTGATCAGTATAGGAAGGGTCTGTCAGAATTTCTTGGTACCCTGTAAGTGATGTATTAAAGCATACTTCACCAACCGTATTACCCGTTGCGCCAAATGCTACACCACGAAAAATACGACCATCTGCCAACGCTAGAATTGCCTGTGTTTCACTCATGCGTATATACCTCGGAAAAAGACTCGCCGCAGGGTATGAAAAACACCGTTAAAAGTCGAGCCTGCATTCATACAAGCATATATTGGAAGTATTGATGTTTAATCTCTAAAGTTAGTAAAACTTAATGGTCTATCAGCATCTATACTGCGTACCAATGCCATAGCAGCCTGTAAATCATCACGTTTTTTACCTGTCACACGCACTTGCTCACCTTGAATAGCCGCTTGCACCTTCATTTTTTCTTGCTTGATGTGTTTGACTATTTTTTTCGCAGTTTCTTTATCCACACCTTGCTTAATGCTCACCTCTTGGCGACGGGTATCACCACTCGCATTTTCAATATCGCCATATTCCAATGACTTGGCTTCCAATTTTCGGCGCACCATCTTGGCACGTAAAATCTCTGCAACCGTATTGAGGTTATTCACATCGTCACCCACCAAGGTGATTTTTCCATCATCCAACTCAATACTCGCCTTGCTGTGCTTAAAATCATAACGCGTAGCAATTTCTTTTTTTACCTGATTCACCGCATTATCCATTTCTTGCATATCCATTTCACATACAATATCAAAACTTGGCATTACTTCATCTCCCAACCAATTCTACAATTTTTACACACAAAACCTTCTCCAGCCTCAAACACAACATGCCTAGCACACTTTGGGCATGATAGCTGCTGCAAGCAACGCTTATTTAACACGATAAACACAGCAATAACTATTACCACACCACTGGGTATCACATACCACATCCAATGCTCTTGCCATATTGCCAAAACAACTGTTGCAACCAACACGGCAGCATCAATCATTGCGATTTTTGAAAATGTCATTAAAAATGGATTCTCAGGAAAGCTTTTATGCTTCACATTTATCTCCTTACGCTATTTGTAAAAAAAACGTTACATTTGCATCATACCTGTATTTTTTCAAGCCTTCAAAAAAATCAATTCAAAAAAACAAATACGAACAGGTAAAAAAGCTGCTAAGATAGGCGAAACAATATCAGTGAGGCTAAGAAAATGCATGAAGAACAGCTCTTTCAGAGATTATCAACAGACACGCATATTGATATTTTTCTAGGCAAATGGACATGCGACATCCCTTTTGGTGGTGGCGAAATTGAACGTGTCAATATATCGCTTACCAACGTTTCTTCTAAATCACATCATCATATCCCCATATTACGTCTACATGCAGGTCATCAAATGGATTTTGAGGCTCATGAGCAGACTCCTGCAGGGCATGCATCTCTGCTAGTTGCGACATGGCTTAACAATCACTCAGTTGATGAGAGTGTGCGTTATGCAGCTGAACTGTTCCTCTGGCAGTGGCCAGGTATTCGACAGCTCGATGACGGCAGTTGGCAGTTGGCAGACTCCGCAATATACGAAGCACATTTAGATGACAAGCTGATTGATATACATGGAAATCAAATATTAAAAAACAAAAGTGAGCTGATTGATTTTCAAGAAAAAATACATCATAATCTAAATCTACAAGTACGCACACTTGGTTTTTGCCGTAAGCATTCACCATGCTTTTTGCTTGATGCCTGCCTACTCTGCCCCGACTTTACGACCAATGCCAATTTCACGCTGGCATTACAAAAACGCTGCGAGGAATTACAAAACAAACACATAGAAGCTGTGGCAAACAACAATCAAAGGCTCGCTAATAGTTGTCATGAGGCGCGAATGAATTTAGAATGCATCCTCTCCACGCTAAGTACCACACCTAATAAAAAAGAGGACAACACCCATGACTAAAATGATTAAAATCCTAGCTATCGATGATGAAGACACAGTACAGAGTATTCTTGCTGCGTTTCTAAACCGCTACTTGGGTGAAAAGGGTGTGCAGAGTGAAATTAAAACACTGAGTGATCCTGTGCAGGGGCTTTTTGAGTTAAGCACCAATGGCGAACAATATTCGGTCATTCTTCTTGATGTACGCCTGCCTAAACTTACAGGTGATGAAATTTACAATAGCCTTATTCATGTAAACCCGAATTTATTAGAGCGCGTATTATTTGTGACTGGTTACCCCGATGATTTAACCGAACGCTTCCCTGATAAATCATTGAATATTCTTCAAAAACCGTTTCGCTATCAAAGCTTCACAGAGCAGCTTGCTAAAATTCTTAAGCTTGACTAAAAACAAACCATAAGAACGCTCATTTAACCGTGCCAATATTGCGCCCTTGGTCTACCAAGTCCTCCGAACAAAAATGGGCAATCACTATTGCCTGCGGGTGTTTTGCTATCCTTATCAGCCTGCCTTTCTTGCCAGAAGGGCATCAGCGACCCGAAGATAAACATGCTAAAGTTGAAAAGATAGCCGTACCTATCAAGCAAGCCACGCCTGCTTACTCACAAAAAACACCGCCTAAAAAAGCAAGTCCTAAAACCATAATACCACATATAAAACAAGAAACTAAAAAAGTTACCGTTTCCGCCAAGCCACATGTAACACCCATACAAATTGCAAAAAAAACTATGATGCCTCATTCATCACAAGCTTATTTTGTCCAAGTCGGCGCATTTCAAGATAAAGCCCATGCCCAAAACCTAAAAAAACAACTTCTAAAAAAACACTGGGCTGTAATCATTCAAAAAAAGAAGCGCTTCTATGCTGTGCAACTTGGCCCTTATCAACAAAGAGAAAAAGCCAATAGCATGAAAAAACAACTCTCTCATCAAGAGAAAATGAACGGGTTTATCACCCATCATGCCTACCCATAAAAAAACACCGGTAAATCACGCATGGATTGCCTTCGGAGGCAATCAGGGTGATGTTCAGGCATGCTTTCATTCTGCTCGCAAGAGCATTGCAGAAAATCCAAACTGTAAGCTTTTGGAATCCTCTATGTTATACCAAACAGCACCGCTTGGGCCTGCTGGTCAAGCCGACTACCTCAATGCAGCCATCGCCATTCACACTTACCTAGAGCCATTGGAGTTATTGCGTATCTTGCAAGATATTGAGAATCTACATGGTCGAATTCGGCAAGAGCGTTGGGGGTCACGCACCTTAGACTTGGATATTCTTGCCTATAACGACCTTCATATAAAAAGCGACACCCTCACTATTCCGCATGAACAACTGCATCTAAGACAATTTGTACTTAGACCACTCTGTGACATTGCTCCCGAGTGGTTACATCCATCCATGAAAAAAAATACTTACGAACTTCTACAGTCCTTACTTGATTCTGGTGAAAAACCACTAGAGAGTGGTTCATTATGGTAATTCAAAAACCCCTAGATCAATGCCATATCGCTATTGAAGGAGCCATTGGCGTTGGTAAAACGACGCTCACGCATAAACTTGCGGAGCGCTTTCATGCCAACACTTTACTCGAAGATGTTGATGACAACCCATTCATTGAGCTATTTTATCAAGATCCAAGCCGCCATGCTATGTCTGTACAGTTATCCTTTTTATTTTCCCGTTTAAAGCAGTGGCAAAGCCTGCAACAACCTAACCTTTTTACCCAGGGGTTAATTAGTGACTATATTTTTGCCAAAGATCGTTTATTCGCCAATATCAATTTATCGGATGAAGAACTTATATTATATGAGCAAGTCGCTGCCCTCGCTTGCACTGATATTGCCAAACCCGATTTGGTAATTTATCTACAGTCTGATTCCAATGTTGTCATGCAACGTATTCGGCAACGTAACTTACGCATGGAACATGGGCTATCAGAAGATTACCTTCATAAAGTGATAGAAGCTTATGAACAATTCTTTTTCCGTTATCAGGATACACCATTATTGGTTGTGCAAACCGATCATCTAAACTTTTCTGCCCGTGATGAAGATGTTGATGCTTTGCTTGTCCGCATTCAAAATATGCGTTCCAACACTGAATTCTGGGCTGAGTGTATCGTTTCTTAAATGTTCATAAGTAGATTCTACTCAGAAACTAAGAAATGCATATATTTCAACAAAAATAATCGCTATGCATTCCATTGAATGCAAGGTGAAAGAGGCTAAAACCTTACAGCAAATGCTTCATTCTTTCTTGCATGCCCAAGAAAGAACCAAAGAAGGGCACCCTAGCAATCTGCTTGTTTCCTTCACTTACATGTTTCAAAAGGGCGCGTGTTACTGCGCTCAACCTTTTGAAATATG
>JALUXZ010000117.1 GCA_027018935.1 Mariprofundaceae bacterium | reverse complement strand
CCAAAATTACCAACGCTGGCGTTGGCAAACTTAACAATAGCGGTGCTATTACTTGCGCTTGCCGCCTTGGGGTTGAAAATTTTGAATCGCATATCCACTCATCCAGAGTTAATCAGCACCTCCCTAGTTTAGTCGTAGAATAAGAGTGATGCTAGGAGTATGTCGGACTTAAAGCCAGTAGGTGTAAAATCATGGGTATTGGCCGCTTGTTAGCTGTATTTTCGTTGAATAGCGGTGCTATTCGTCTCAAATCCATCTAAAAACCACCCCAACCCCATGAAATTTTGCTACAATCGTTTATTCTAGAACGATGCTTTAATGCCCCGATTAGGAAGTCTAGCGAATCTTGCTGATATGGAATAGACTGTTTTTTGACGCATGATTTGGATGGTTTAGTTATTATGCATAAATAAGGGAAGTCTTAGCGTCATAATTTTGACTTTTGCATAATGGAGGCTACAATATCACTGTTTTCTGTGGGATGATGGTTTGAGTTTGAAACGGATGCCAACGGGGGAGACTGAAACGTGAAACAGACTGCTTATATGCTGCTAGTGGATGATGAAGAAGATCTTCGCATGACGCTTCAAGAAACACTAGAAGATGCAAATTATCATGTGACAACAGCAGCCAATGCCATGCGTGCGCGTGAAGCGATGAGTCAGGGTAAATATGATGTTGCGGTACTCGATATTCGCCTGCCTGATGGTAGTGGAATTGATTTATTGAAAGAGTTTCATGCTGCAGATCCCGACATGGGCATTATCTTGATGACTGGCTACTCGGAAGTGAATACGGCTGTTGAGGCGGTTCGTTTGGGAGCTGATGACTTTCTCAAGAAGCCTTTTGATTTGGGCGAGTTGCTCTTGCGTATTGAAGAGTTGATAAAAAAACGCCAACTTAAACAAGAACATCAAACATTGAAAAAAAAGCTGGCAGTAGACAGTAACTCTGAGTTATTGATGGGTCAGTGTGCATCGATTTGCAAAATTCGTGAAACAGCGAAATTGCTAGGAGATTCGGATAGTACGGTATTGATTACTGGTGAGTCGGGTACGGGCAAAGAAGTATTGGCAAATTTATTGCATGCTTCGGGCAACCGTGCAAGCAAGCCATTTGTATCAATTAACTGTGGGGCAATTCCTGAAGAGTTGCTGGAATCGGAACTTTTTGGACATGTGAAGGGAGCCTTTACTGGTGCAGTTCGGGCGCGGGCAGGGCGTTTTGAAGTTGCCAATGGGGGGACGATATTCCTTGATGAAATTGGTGATATGAGTGCCAAACTGCAAGTTAAACTACTGCGTGTTTTGCAAGAGCGTTGTTTTGAACCTGTTGGTAGCCATCAAAGCATGCATGTTGATGTACGTGTGGTTGCCGCGACACATAGGGATTTGGAGCAAGAAATTGAGGCAGGACGCTTTCGTGAGGATTTATTTTATCGCTTGAATGTAATTCCATTACAGTTGCCAGCATTGCGCGAGCGTGGCGAAGATTCGTTGTTGCTGGCAGAGCATTTTATGGCATTATTTAATAGCAAAAAGAAGACATCAATTCAGGGTTTTGATGAGGTTGCGAAGAAGGCTTTTCTGCATTACAGATGGCCTGGTAATGTGCGTGAGTTGCAGAATCTTATTGAACGCATTGCGACATTAAAGCGTGCGGGTGAAGTGACTTTGGATGATTTGCCATCACGAATGTTGAATGAAGGTCAGCGTGCTATGCAAGGCTTTCGCATTGATATTGAGGAACATGATAATTTGGACTTTAAAGGTATTGTGGATGAGTTTGAAAGCCATTTAATTCTTTCAGCTCTCAAACGTTATGACTGGAATAAAAATCAGGCTGCCAAATTTTTGTCGATGAATCGCACCACTCTGGTCGAAAAAATCAAAAAGAAAGGCTTGGTTGCTATCGCTGAATAGCATGTAAAAGGCTTTGTTGGCTCACTACTGTCCGACGAAAGTTATATATCGTCATGCCCGACTTGATCGGGTATCCAGAATGTTCTTCAAACACTGGATTCCCGCCTTCGCGAGAATGACGTTCAAGCATGGATATTATTTACTGTCCCACAAGTGATAGCTATATAAAAGCTTTACGTCATAAGCTCTAAGAGGGAACGCATGGAAGTTTCATCGGACAGCAGTGTTGTTGGCTCATGAAAACAAGGCTATAATGTTTTCTTTGGGCGTAGTAGACGTTTGAAATCGAGCCTCGAAAACACCCACGAATACGCATGCTTATAAATGAAAAATAGATAAGAGATTTTTCGGCATGAATTTTGCGTTGTCGGCATTATGTTGTCTAAATATATTATTTTGTTGCTGTGCTATATGTGTTTGCTTTCCCAAACACTGATGGCGAGTGAGCGGGTAGATGGCATTCGAGTTTTTTTGAATAATGGCAGCCCCGAGCAATCAATTCGTATGTCTCAAGCCTTGCTTGGCAATGAAACCCTGAAAGATAAAGAACGTTTTGAGTTATTATCGTTGATTGCGGATGCTCAAGAGATGCGTTCACAGGCTCAATATTATGATGATATTTCGTTGGCTGTAAATGCGATTAAAGCTTTGATAAAAGAGTTTCCTGATCGCATTGATGCCCCAGAGTTGACGTGGCGTTTGGCTTGGCTGCATTGGAAACATGGTGATGAAAAAGTAGCATTGAAATATGCGCGAGAATTGCGTTCTGATTATCCAAACAATAAAGAGTCAGTGCAGGCAGCGATGCTCATGGCACGCATTTATATTGGGCAGCGGAAATGGAATGAGGCACGTTCTAGCCTTATCCAGTATGGCTTGGGTGTAGCGTTGGATAGTCGGGAAGAAGCACTTGCCAAGGCATGGCTTGCTGTGGTTGATATAGCTGAAGGGCGCAATGTCATAGCCTTAAAACAATTGGATGGAGCTTTTAAGAAATATCCCAATGAAGTGCGAAGGGATGAGCATCTTTGGTTTACATATATTCAATTATTACACATGGGAAATAGAGATAAAGAGGCAATGAAGCAGGCGGATGGTTTTTTAAATGACTATCTTAGTGGAGATTATGTTGCTTTGGTGCGCTTGTTGCGAGCAGATTTATGGTTATTGCATAGAGCAAAATCATTGGATCGTATTGAGCGTGAATATGACCTCTTGGCAGAGCAAGAAGCAGGGGAAAAGCTTGGAAAGAAAGCTTTTATGCGAAAGTTGATGATTGCTCATCAAAACAGTCAAGATTATCACACCTTGAAGCCAGTCATTATTGCCTTAAAAGGCTTGGCAGATCGAAATCAATTATCATCTATTGAGAATGAAGCACAATTGGATTTGGCTCGTTTGTGGCGGCGTTTAAATCACAGTGATCCTAAGCGTAGCCCGAAACAAATTGACATGGTGTCATTGGATCTTTTCTCTCGTGTGGCGCATTCTGAAATAAAAGATTATCGGGCAGTTGCGCTGCATGAAGGTATTATCTTTTTTGAACAAAAATTACAGGAGTTTCTAGCTGCTGAGAAATGGGTCGAGGTGGTTGCTATTTGGGAGCGTTTTCCTGTTTTTCGCCGTGATAACTTGGATGTTGCTCGTCTGCAACTCGGTGTGGCACATGCTTTACGCATGCTGATGGCTTATGAGCAGGCTGAGGTCTTGCTTCGCAAACTTTATAAGCGTGCCAATGGCAGTGTGTGGGGTCAGAAGGTGATGTTGGAACGAGCTCGCTTGTGGTTGGACCGTGGTGATGCTGCTGGTGTTGGACGAGTATTGGCTTGGTTGGATGAACATGAATTTACCCTATACCGACCCGAAATGCTTTTACTGGTTGCTAGAATGCAGTTGCAGGAAAATAAACCAACAGCAGCCTCACAAAGCATTATTGCAATAGCTGTAGATGATATAACTATAGAAGAGCGTTTAACCTATTGGAAGGTGCGAGCTGGAATTGCAGAAAAACTAAAACATTGGCATATGGCAGCACGAGCTTGGCAAGAGTATGTCTTCATGCCAGGTGCCGATGCTGCCATGGGGCTTATTGAGCAGGCGAATAACGTGTTTAAGGCCAAGGATTATCAAAAGGCGGAAAGTCTATATGCACAGGTTGATGAGAAGAGGCGAGATGCTGCTTGGTTATACCATTATAGCATTTGTCAGTTGAAAACAGGCAAGTACAAACAAGCATTAGAGAGTTTAGAGGCGCAGAGTCAAGATGCCAGTGCGGGCATTTATGCATCGCTGGCGGCACTTGCTATCGTTGATAAAAAAGCCAAAACATTATTGAAGGAGTATCCATGACAGTGCGTACGCCTATTTATTTACTTGGCTTTCCAGAGTTGGTTGAAGCAGATGTGCGTGTGCAGTTGGGGCGCATGCTGCCTGATACGCCTGTAACTTCGTATGCGGAGACTGGTGAAATAGAGCAGTGGATGCCTGAATGTGATGCGATTATACTTATTTGGGATGGTTTAACGGTGTTATCGCGTGTTCAGAAGCTCTTTGGAAAACAGCCGCAGGCAAATATAGTTGTGTTGGCAGCGCAAGGTGATGCCAACCGTGCTGAAGATTTAATGCAATTGGGTGTGATGGATTATCGAATGCTTCCTTGCCCTGATGAGGCGATGGAAATCTATGTGCGTAAGGCGGGTCATCAGGCTGAACTTAGCCGCCAAGCTGAAACACAGCGTCAGGGTAGTGATGTGTTTATCACCCAAGATATTGATACCCGTCGTTTATTGGATCAGGTGGCATTGGTTGCGCCGAGTCAGGCATCTGTCTTGGTGGTGGGTGAATCAGGAACAGGAAAAGAACGTTTATCGCGTTATGTGCATCAATGTTCAAACCGGAGAGATCGTGCCTTTGTGGCGATTAACTGTGCGGCTATTCCTGAAGGTATGCTTGAATCTGAACTGTTTGGGCATGAGAAAGGCGCGTTTACAGGTGCAACACAATCGCGCCCTGGTAAATTTGAAATTGCCCATGAAGGAACTTTATTGCTTGATGAAATCACTGAGATGCCGCTACATTTACAGGCCAAGCTGTTGCGTGTTTTGCAGGAAGGAGAGGTGGATCGCCTTGGTGGTCGTAAGCCTGTGAAGGTTGATGTTCGTATTATTGCCACCAGCAACCGTAATATTGTTCAGGCTGTGGAAAAAGGCGAGTTCCGTCAGGATTTATATTATCGATTAAATGTAGTCATGATTCAATTACCAGCACTGCGTCAAAGACCCAGTGATATTCAGCCATTGGCGGATCATTTTTTGCAAAAGTTCGCAGAGATGTACCATAAACCTGCACCGATATTGGCCGATGATGTATTGCCGTACCTTCAAACGCATGCATGGCAGGGTAATGTTCGGGAGCTGGAAAACTGTATGCATCGTGCATTTTTAATGAGCCTAGATGGATATATTCGCCTCGAACACTTGGGCTTTACAGCTACATCGCAGCCGTCCAGCCATGAGAGTTCAGGCGTGGATGTTCAGGCTGGTATGAGTATTCGGGATATGGAACGTGCTTTAATTGAACAAACGTTGGAGCATGTGCAAGGCAACCGTACGGAAGCGGCAAAATTATTGGGTATCAGCATTCGAACCTTGCGCAATAAACTCAAAGACTACCATTCTGGCATGTCTATTGCTTTGGCTTAACTAACCTCACAAAAGATGCTTTGAAGCACGGTGAGGTGGTTAGGCTGTCAAAAAACTGACGAAATATAAGCAAGCTTTTATTTTATGTAATGTTTAGGTGGGCAGCAAGGTGGTTGATGGCTTTTATGTTTACAATCACTACGTTTTCAGAGGGAACTGAGCGTAACCGTTATCAATCTTCTGTAGGGAGATAATATGTCTCAGTCATTGTTTGGAGCTGGATTTTTACGATTAGAATCAGCGATGTCGGCACGTGAAAAAGTGCAAAGCGTGTATGCAGCAAATATTGCCAATGCGGATACACCCCATTACCGCGCAGATACGCGTACATTTTCAGATTTCATGGCGGAAAAGTCAGCGTCAGCCTCAACCTCAACCTCAATGGTTAGAACCAATGCCTCTCATCTTCAAACTCATAAATCTGCGTCATTAAGTGGTGGGGTTTTTAATCGTGCTTCTATTTCTGCGCGTATGGATGGAAATACTGTCGATACACAAAAGGAAATGACAGCCATGGCTGAAAACCAAATGATGCATGAGTTGAATATGACCATCTTAAGAGGTCGCTTGAGTGGCCTTGCAAATGTAATTAAAGAAGGAGGTCGTTAATGCCTAATACGTTGTTTTCTTCGATGCATGTCAGCGCGGCAGGTTTGTCTGCGCAACGTGCGCGTTTGGATGTGGTAGCCGAAAACATTGCCAATGCAGAGTCAACGCGTACTGAAAAAGGTGGTCCTTACCGTCGCAGACAAGTTGTTTTTCAGGCAGTTTCTACAGAGAGTCGTTCATTTTCATCGGTTTTTCAAAGCTCTTTTAATCAAGCAGGTTCTTTGCAATCGGTCAAGGTTGCTAAAACAATTGAAGATCCAAGCCCGTTTCGCGAAGTCTATGACCCTAGCAACCCAGATGCAGATGTGAATGGTAATGTGAAAATGCCCAATGTGAATGCAGTACAAGAAATGGTGGATATGAATTCAGCAGCAAGAAGTTTTGAAGCCAATGTTACGGTGATGGAGGCTTCCAAACGGATGTTTCTTAAATCACTCGAACTTATGCGCTAGGAGATAATGATGAATATTCAAGGTCTACCCTCACAACTCGCCCAACCTACAGAAATGGGAAGTAGCAAATCAAAAGGTAATTTTGGTGCTTTATTGAAACAATATACAGCGGAAGTAAATCATGATGTCAAAACGGCGGCTAAAAATGCAGAAACATTGGCTGTTGATGGTGTTGGCAATGTTACAGAGACAATGCTGGCGGTAAAAAAAGCGGGTTTATCTTTTCAATTGATGATGGCGGCGCGCAATAAAATGGTGGATGCCTACCGTGAAGTGATGCGTATGCAGGTGTAATAAGAGAGTTCTGCTTTATTCGATGGCGTTATAAGAATGATGAATACAGTGATTAGGAGCAATGTATGGCTGATTTACCCCAAACCCAACAAATAGCAGCACCGCAGGTAGCTGGTGTGCCATTGCAAGGTGAGGTAGGTGCTGGTTCTGCTCCTGTAGCAAGCCAGTTTATTCAGATTCAAAATAGCCTAGTTGGTCATCGGCGCATTTTGCTCTTTGTTGCAGGAACTTTGATGCTGGTGGGCTTTCTTAGTTTGATGTTGTGGTCATCGGAAACGCCTTACCGCCCGATTTATAGTGGTATGAATGAAAAAGATGCTTCAGCAATTGTTGAAATGTTACAAAAAGAACATGTACCGTATAAATTAGAAGGTGGTGGAACTGTACTGGTGCCTGCTGATAAGGTTTATGCTATGCGTTTGAAACTAGCGAGTCAGGATATGATGCCAGGCTCGGGTTCTGGTTTCGAAATTTTTGATCGTGGTAATGAATTTGGTATCAGTGACTTTACGCAAAAAATAAATTTACAACGCGCCCAGCAGGGTGAGCTGGCGCGTACCATTGAGGTGTTGCCGCAAGTGACAGCTGCCCGCGTACATTTGGTGATGCCTAAAGAATCTGCATTTGCCGATCATGATCGCAAGGCTAGTGCATCTGTGATGTTGCAGTTAATGGGCAGCAAACGATTGCCAAAAAATACTGTCGAAGCTATTCAAAACCTGGTCGCAGCAAGTATCCCTGAGTTGGATAAATCAGCCGTGACCATTGTTGATTCATCAGGTAATTTATTAACCTCCAAGGATGACCCACAGGCAGGGGGTGAAGGTGAAGGCATGCAAAACTATCAACGTCAGATAGAAAAGCGTATGGAAAGTCGTTTAACGACCATGCTTGAACAAATTGTAGGCTCTGGGCAAGCAGTGGTGCGTGTGTCAGCTAAAATTAACCGTGAATATGTCGAGCAAAACAGTAAGAAATATAACCCTGATGAGCAGGTTTTGCGCAGTCAGAGTAGCACTGAAGAAAATCGCACATCATCGCAATCATCGCCGACGGGCGTACCTGGTGTGGCATCGAACACACCAGGTGCTAACCCCGCAGAAGCGGGTGGAAATTCTGCAAGCGCACAGGCTGGCAATCGTGCAAGCCGCCGTGATGAAACAAAAAACTATGAAATAAGCTCTACAACAGAGCATCGCGTTATCCCCTTTGGTAATCTTGATAAACTTTCTGTTGCTGTGATTGTGGGAGGTAGTTTTATAACGGATGCAGAAGGTAATAAAACCTTCAAAGCGCGCGGGAAAAATGAGTTGAAAAGTTTGCAGATATTGGTGCGTGGGGCGATGGGCTATGATGAGGATCGAGGCGATACCGTGGAGTTGCAAAGTATGCCGCTATTGGATATCTCTGCGCAGTCAGATACAGATGCATTGCAATCGACTGAAAATAAAGCATTTTATTTGGAAATGTTACGTTACGGCTTGGTTGGTGTTGCTCTATTTTTGTTGGCATGGTTCTTACTGCGCCCATTGGCTCAACGCATTTCTGCGCCAGAGGAAAATTCAGAGGAAACCCCTGAAAGTGCAAACTTGACGTATCAGCCAACGTTATCCGATGAGGCGCGTACACGCTTGGAAAAAATGGAACGTACGCGACAAGCGGTGGCTCAGAATCCAGAGCGGGCAGAAAAAGTATTGAACGAGTGGATTGGAACGGTATGAGTAAAGCCACAAGGACATTAAATGGCGAAGATAAAGCTGCGATTTTATTGTTTGCTTTGGGTCCAGAAGCATCGGCTCCTTTGGTGCAAGCTATGGATGATGCAACGATGTCACGCCTTGCCAGACGCATGGCTGATTTAGGCAAAATTGAAAGCGATGTGTTACAAAAAGTGCTTGATGAGTATATGGAAATGCATGATTCTGATGATCCAATGATGCACTCATCACGTAAAGATGTGATGGCACTGTTACATTTAGCTGTTGATGAAGATCGTGCAACTCGCATTTTGACAGATTTAAATCAACCAATGAAAATTACTGTTTGGCAGAAACTATCGCGTATTAAACCTGAAATGATTGTGAGTTATATTGAAGCAGAGCACCCCCAAACCATTGCTTTGATTCTGGGGAATTTAGATACATCCGTGGCAAGTCAGGTTATTTCTTTGCTGCCTGAAGATATGCAAATGTCTGTGGTGATGCGGATGTCTAAAATTGAAAGTGTACCGCAAGAGTTGGTGCGTGATATTGAAGAGACTTTGGAGAAGGAATTATCAGAATCGACAGGTAACACGGGCATTAGCTTTGACGGCATGGTTAGTGTTGTCGAGATTCTTAAGACCTTGGATAAAAGTGTTTCACGACCTATTTTGGAGCGTTTGGAAGAAAAAGACGAAGAGCTATTCTCGCAAGTAGATAAGTTGTTGTTGGTATTTGAAGATCTTCTTGAGTTGGAAGCGCGAGATATTCAGACTATTTTGAAACATGTTTCATCTGATGATTTGGTACGTGCTTTAAAGGGCGCATCAGAAGATTTGGCGGAAAGTTTTTTTGCCAATATGTCACAGCGTGCGGCGGAGATTATGCGTGAGGATATGCAGGTCATGGGTCCATTAAAATTGGCAGATGTTGAAGATGCACAGCAAACAATCTTACGTTCGGTACGTAAACTCGATGAAGATGGCTCGATTACATTGGGAGGTGGTGATGATATGGTGTAAATTAAGTATGATGTCGGTGGAGAAACCCTTGTGGCATTAGCACCTTTACCTATCACTGAGGATAAAGCATTGCATCAAGAAGTGGCTTCATCTCCCTACCCTGTTTTAGGTGCGGAACCTCTGACTGCGATTGAAATTTCTGCACCTGTATTGCCAGCAGAAGAGCAACGCATGCAGGAATTGGAGCGTATGCTACAAGAGGCGCAAGGGCGTGCTGAAATCATGGAGCGAGAAGCCTATGACAAAGCCTATGCTGCGGGAGAAAAAGCAGGTATGGCTTTGGGAGCTAAACGAGCCGAGCAAAGCCTTGAACAGTTGGATATATTATTGCAACAGGCGGAATCTCAAGTACGGAGTTTATCGGATGCCTGCAACGATACAGTATTGGATATTGCACAAGCTGTGATTGAGCATGCATTGGGTGAGCTTGGTGAGCAGCGTTATGAAATGATGCTTGTATCTGTACAACGGGCGGCTTTAGAAATGCCTAGCGTGTCAGATTTATTATTGTTGGTGAACCCCGATGATATGAGTGTTTTTGAACGCTTGATGCAGGAACATAATATAGGCAAGTGGCGTTTAAGAGCGCAAGTTGATGTGCAGGCTGGTTGTTGCCGTTTAATATCACAACGACAGGATATTCAAATTGATCCAGAGCAGGCAGTTAAAACAACAATCGAACAATTACGTATGCGCTTGCAGGCTGCAGGTGATGTAAGCGAGCTTGAAGAGCTTGTATGAATTTTAGGCTGAAACCATCGCTAGGTGACAAAGCTTACCGCAGCCAAATTCTTGATAGTATAAAAGAGCATGCTGCATACCCTCTGCGAGGTCGTGTTCATAAAGTTTTAGGACCAATGGTTGAAGCGACTGGACTCACCAGCAGCATAGGGCATGCGTGTGATATTGCATGTTCTGCGGGCCATCGTATTGAAGCTGAAGTTGTTGGTTTCCGTGATGATAGAACACTATTAATGCCTGTAGGTTCTACGCGCGGCATGGCTCCTGGTGATGTGGTTATTCCGCAATTGTATGAGCCTTCCATACAAGTAGATGATGCCTTGAAAGGGCGAGTTTTGGATGCATTGGGTGTGCCGATGGATGGCGGCGGGGCTCATAGCTCGGGAAAATCTTATCCTTTGCATGGAAAACGTTTAAATCCATACGATCGTCATATTATTGACAAGCCTATGAATTTGGGTGTGCGTATGATGGATGCCTGTTTACCCATGGGTTGGGGGCAGCGTTTGGGTTTGTTTGCAGGTGCGGGAGTGGGCAAGAGCATGTTGATGGGTATGCTGGCACGCAATTCTGATGCAGATATTAATGTCATTGCCTTGGTGGGTGAGCGAAGCCGCGAAGTGCGCGAGTTCCTTGATATATCACTGGGGAAAGAAGCCTTAGAGCGTAGTATTGTTGTTGTGGCGACTTCAGATATGCCACCTGTTTTGCGTGTGCGTGCTGCACTGGTGGCAACAACCATTGCAGAGGCTTTTAGAGATAAAGGAAAGCGTGTGTTATTGATGATGGATAGCATGACACGTTTTGCGCAGGCACAGCGTGAGATTGGTTTGATGCTTGGTGAGCCACCAGCCAGTAAAGGTTATACGCCATCTTGCTTTACTGCTTTGGCGGAGCTTTTAGAGCGAGCTGGTCCAGGCGCGCAGTCGGCTGAGAAACGCGGTGATATTAGCGGTTTGTATACAGTTTTGGTGGAGGGTGATGATTTGTCTGCGGATCCTGTAGCAGATGCTGCGATGGCGATTTTGGATGGTCATGCCGTTCTGGATAGGAAGCTTGCTGAGCAAGGTCATTACCCTGCTATTAACATGCAACGTAGTATCAGTCGGCTTGAAACCCAATTAAGCGATAGCTCGCATTTGAATGCGGCACGCTCCTTGCGTAAAGAGTTATCATTGTACGAACGCATGGAGGATATGATTAATATGGGTGCTTATGAACAAGGCAGTAATCCTGAGCTTGACCGTGTGATTGCCCGTATGCCGCAAATCCGACATTTTCTCCAGCAGACACCCGATGGCAAGTGTCGTCGCCAAGATGCTTTGCAGCAATTGTTACAGTTGATGCAAAATACAGAACAGCCAGTTAACCCATGAGCTTATCACCCCATCAAGTTTTAGCCCGTTTGGCTGACAATGAGCGTACGAAAGCTCAGGAAGCATTGGCATCATTAGGTCGCCAGCGGCAAGTATTGCAACAAAGGCGTGGTGAAGTGGAAGTAGCAATGCAGCAGCTGCTTGTGCAGCGAGATGCGACACTTAAGGCTGGCACAGAAGCATCCATGTTGCTAATGATGGAAGTTGCAAAGCGCGAACAACAGTTATATTTACTTCAGATTGAGTCAGAGATGAATGAATTATATGAATCGGAGGCTGCTTTGATTCGAGATTGGGTTGCAGCCAATCAAAAACATGATTCACATGACAAAATGCAACAAACATTGGATAAGAAAGTATTAAAAGCCAAGGATGTACATAGCCAAAAACAAATGGATGATATTTTTGCTGCCAAGTATGCTGGTGAAGGTTCAGCGCATGAATAGGCAAGTTTTGCCAATGTTGTTGGCATTGTTAACGGTGTTTATCGTTGGGCGCATTGGTTTGTCGTTTATGCAGCACGGAGAGGCTCAACTTGTTCTACAGCAAGAAGATATAAATATTGCATCAGAAGTTATTGAAAAAAACATTAAAGCACCTTCAGATGAAACTTTAGCGTTATGGGGTGATTTATGGCTTCCATCAGCTGAAGCAGCAGCTTCTATGCCGATTGATGAAGAGAAACAGGCAAGCTTGCAAGATAATCCAGATGCAAGCTCATTACAGGCAGCACGTGATAAAATGGATAGGCGTGAAAAACAGCTTGAAGAGCGTCAGACTATTGCCAAAGAAGCCGAGTCTCTTGCAAGCAAACGCATCGAAGAGCTAACAGCATTGGAAGCACGCATTCAAGACTTGTTAGATCAAGAAAAAAGTATCAATGATAAGAAGATTAAACGACTTACGACGGTCTATGAAGGCATGAAGGCTGATAAAGCCGCTCCTGTGATTGCTCGAATGGATATGGACATCATTGTGAAAATGTTTTCTCGCATGAATGAAAAACAGGTGGGTAAAATTTTATCTTTTCTGCCACCCAAACAGGCTGTTGTTATTAGTGAGGCGCTAACCAAACGTATTGGTTCACTTTAGGCATAGAGTGGTTTTTAACCTGAAACCCATTGCTGTCCGATGAAACAATAAAGGGCAACAAAAAAGGTCTGAATTCCCAAGTGATTATGTTAGATTTGTAGTTGCATAGACAGCAAATCAACAGACTGGAGAATTCAGACCATGCGCCACACTA
>JALUXZ010000116.1 GCA_027018935.1 Mariprofundaceae bacterium | reverse complement strand
TCACGACGTGTTAAACGCTTCTTACCCATATATTCAAGCTCTGAAAAACTACGTTGATTCGACATGGACTAAAACCACCTTAACTTAGATTAACTAAAATCTAACATATTTGGTGGAGTTAATCAGCGCTTCCCTAGGTTAGGCTAAAAATAAACGTGCATTTTGGAACATCCGCAACCATGCTCCATTTTCATCATTACGTTCAGGAAAATATGAGAATTGTGAGTTTCGAAATAGCCGTTCTGGATGAGGCATCATAATGTTAAACCGACCATCATCGGATGTAAAACCAGTTAAACCCTCTGGTGAACCATTCGGGTTATGTGGGTATGTGTTGGCAGGTAAACCATCCGTGCCAAGATAGCGCAACATAGGTTTTGATGTTTCACTTCCTGAAAATTGCGCCCGACCTTCACCATGCGCGACCACCAATGGTAGTTTTGAGCCTTGCATACCTCGCATCAAAATAGATTGTGAGTCCATCACTTCCACCATCAACAAACGTGCTTCAAATTGCTCCGAAATATTGCGTTCAAAGCTCGGCCAATGTGTAGCACCTGGAATCATATCTTTTAATTGCGACATCATTTGACAGCCATTACACACACCCAATGCAAAGGAATCATCACGATGAAAAAATGCATCAAATTCATCTCTAGCACGTGGATTATGCAATACTGAACTTGCCCAGCCGCGCCCTGCTCCCAGCACATCGCCAAAAGAGAAACCGCCGCATGCCACAAGCCCTTGGAAATCAGCCAGGCTCGCGCGCCCTGCAATCAAGTCAGACATATGCACGTCTACCGATGTAAAACCAGCTTTATCAAAAGCCGCAGCCATCTCAATTTGCCCATTCACCCCTTGTTCACGCAATACCGCCATTTTCGGGCGGCTTTTTCCAATAAAGGGTGCAGTAATATCTTCATTCACATCATAGCTTAACGTTGCAAATAAGCCTTTATCATCAGCATTCGCGATACTATCAAAGCTCTGTTTGGCGCATTCAGGGTTATCACGAAGGCTTGCCATTTGATACGAGGTTTCAGACCATGTTTGTTGCAAGCTCAACACATCTTCATCCAACACTGTGCTTTGCTGGCAACAAAGATGCAGACGCATATCGTCATTCAATTGTCCGATAATGTGCGTAATCTCGCCCATACCTTCATCAATCAAGTGTGCCAAAACTGCTTCACGTTGCGCGCGTTTCACCTGAATAACCGCACCCAGCTCTTCAGTAAATAGAATGGGTAAAACATCATGCCCCAATACGTCCAAATGAATGTCTACACCCGTACGCCCTGCAAATGCCATTTCAGCAACCGTTGCCAATAAACCACCATCGGAGCGATCATGGTAGGCAAGAATTTTATCTTCTACATTCAAACGTTGAATGGCATGAAAGAATTTCGCAAATAATACCGCATCATCCAAATCAGGCGTTTGTTCACCTGTTACACCGTACACCTGTGCCAATGCAGAACCGCCCAAACGATGTTGACCATTGCCCAAATCAATCAAGATAAGATCCGTATCGCCTACATCCGTACGCAATTGCGGGGTTAAAGTCTTGCGAATATCTACAGTCGGTGCAAAGGCCGATACAATCAAGGATAAGGGTGAAAACATCTCCTGCTTCTCCCCATTTCTTTCCCAAACCGACTTCATCGATAACGAATCTTTGCCCACAGGAATGGAAATTCCCAAAGCAGGGCAAAGCTCCATACCCACAGCTTTCACCGTATCATAAAGGGCAGCATCTTCACCATCATGACCGCATGCCGCCATCCAGTTAGCAGATAGTTTTACATCACCTAACTTGGCAATCGAAGATGCGGCAATATTGGTCAATGCCTCGCCAATTGCCATACGCCCTGATGCAGGTGCATTCAATACCGCAATCGGTGTACGTTCACCCATTGCCATCGCTTCGCCCGTATAATTCGTAAAATCAGTTGCCGTCACAGCCACATCAGCAACAGGTACTTGGTATGGACCAACCATCTGATCGCGTGCCACCAAACCTGTGACCGAGCGATCACCAATAGTGATGAGAAACTCTTTACTGGCGACAGATGGCAAGCGCAACACACGCAGAATTGCTTCTTTGGCATCAATCGCACCAAGATTTAACGACACGGATTTATTCGTTTCATGCGCAACATCACGCATCATTTTAGGCGGTTTTCCAAGCAACATTTCCAACGATAAATCCACTGGAGCCTGACCCAATTCAGGGTCATCAACATGCAAATGCCCATCTTCTGTTGCTTCTCCCAATACTGCAAACAAACAGCGTTCGCGTTCACACATCGCTTCAAATTCAGGCAATGATT
>JALUXZ010000115.1 GCA_027018935.1 Mariprofundaceae bacterium | reverse complement strand
TTGAAGGAATGCCTTAGACCAGCAAGGCTTTATGGCAATTGATAATTGCTATAAAGGTGCGATAGTGCTGATGGATTTATCCATCAGGAAGGTTTTGGGAAATAGACCTGTTAGAAGGTTTTGAAACAAACACCCCAAAATCCAATGTTGATAACAAGGTTGCCGCCCTGAATGCCTTAGTTTTATTTTGAACTGACGCACCATTTCTGCCTGCCCCCAGCAGCCAGAAATGGCTTGTCGGTTTTTGCGGGGTGATTGATCTGTCATTCCGACCGAAGCGGAGGAATCTAAACCCTCTCGGCGTTGCTTGGGATGGCTGCCACTTATTTGGGTGAAATCTATAAACACTTTGTGTCTTGGTGCCTGTGATGAATTGCCAAGGGCAAGAAGCCTACCCTTTGCGGGTATGGTGGTTTACTTTTGAATGCATGTTTTGTTCGCCTAACGACAATTCCATCATCTTGATTGTCTTGGTCAAGATGCTTCGCTATGATTTGCTACAAAAGTAGTATGAGAGGTGAATGATGAGTATGCCAGTTCGCATTGATGATCAATTGTATAACGAAGCTAAAAGTGCATCAAAAGGGGAGTGCCGTACTATATCAGGACAGCTTGAATTTTGGGCGAAGGTGGGCAAGGCAGCGCTAGACAATCCTGATTTGCCTATTGAGTTTGTTCGAGATCTTATGGTTGCGAAAGCTGAAGAGCGTGAGAATCTATCCATATTCGAGGCTGGGCAATTTCGTGGCTGATATAGAAGTTCGGCAAAGCAATGCTTTTATGCGTGCCTACAAGAAACTTCATAATAACCAAAAAGATGCGGTTGATCAGGCTGTGGCAGATATTGTGCTTGATCCTAGGCTTGGAACAGCAAAAAAAGGTGATCTGCAAGGTGTGTATGTTTATAAGTTTGAGTGTGTAAAACAGCGCTTTTTATTGGCGTATGAATATGATTCCATCACAAGAGTTTTGCTGTTGCTGGGTTCACATGAAAATTTTTATCGAAAACTAAAGTAGTCTATAACCAATAGAAATTAAGCCTGATGGTCGTGGGGCGGATAGATAGGTATTCTGAATACTTTGATTTAAGCGTAGCAGCACTACATTCTCATCCATTTATAGGAGCAGTGATGATTTATACCATATTGGTTTTATTACAAAATGTAATGCCTTCAGAATTGCATAACCATCCAGTCAAACAATTGCTACCCAACATGATTAAACAAGTTTCAATGGGTGAAATTCAATGTTTGCAGGTCTCTCAATTCTATCCAGCAGGGTATATTCGTCCATTTGATCCCAGCCATGTGCCACCCTATGAAATCATTGAATATATCCCTGTTCGCTCACATGACATTGGCTATATGTATATTCAAACAAAAGCTAAAATGCCAAGCCCAATGTTGCTTATTTCAGCCTTGAATGATCTCCCTGAATTTGAAAAGATTGCCATCTTTTTGGATGTAGAAGAGGGCACGATTCCGCTTGAGCTTATGCGCTGTTTTATTAACACTGCAAAAAACACAAAAAAATTAGATGAAAGCACAAAAACCATTGTCGAACTTTATGAAATGGCATTAAAGGCTAGACATGAAGTGGACAACTTGGTTCGAGCATATACAAACAATCAATCACATAGGCTGCATTGACCATATCAACTGCAAATAGCAAAGCCTTGCATATCAATATTTTATTGCATAGGCATTGTAGATAATGGAGGGTGGATGAATGGCATTGAAAATCATAACTGGAAATTTGGAAACGCTTGCAAAGCAGACGTGGCAAGCCTTTCAGCAAGATGATATGGAAAATTTTATAAAGAAATTTTCTCATTTATCGCATCTTTCACGCACGCAAGCAAAGCTGAAGATAGTCGAAAAAACAGAGTTGAAACAGCATGAGACCATGCGCGATCCCAAGCGCAAAGCATAATCCATGTTTGGTGCGATGGAGGGGATGTGAAAACTATTGATGTGTTGATTCAGAATGTATCCAGTCAATGTATTCCAAATGTGGCTGCTGTGTACACATTTAAGCCTAAGCGGGTGATTTGGGTGTACAGCGATCAGAGCAAGCCAGATATGGAGCGATTAAAAGAGGCCGTGAAAGGGGTTGTTCATAAGCAGGATGTTTGGCATGTGAATGTGCGAGATAGCGTTCAGTTGCAGAGAAGCTTTAAACAATATTTTGATGCTTTGGATGTGCAGGGTAATATTGTTTTTCATTTGACTTGCGGAACCAAATCTATGGCATTGCAAGGGCTGATGCAGTTGGCTTTCTTTCATCAAAAATCGCCATATTCTGTGCGTGGGGTGGTGATGGATCCGCATACACAGCAATTTGATGTGATTTTTCCAA
>JALUXZ010000114.1 GCA_027018935.1 Mariprofundaceae bacterium | reverse complement strand
CTTTCATAGAGATTGCGTTAAAAGATGTCTCAACTACGTTCGATCAGGTGAATGCCGTAGGCAGAGAGTATCCCCTGGGGGACATGACACATTATTGCGTGTTTGAATGAATATGCTGAATAGTTACAGATTATTTTGGATAAATTAAAATTAGATTCATCGAGTCTAACCCTGTCAGGTTAAATGCTGAATATTTCATGTTCTGGTGATACATACAAGAGCCCTACACCTAACTTTAAGGCTAATGCATGAGATTTTTCTAACGCATCTGTTGTCATTCTTTCCTCTTTTATGGGAGCAGAATCTATAACCAACATCAAAGGAAATACATCCGAACCTCTAGCTACAACTTCTTCACGGTGAGCCGCTAACTTTTGAATATCCAAAATAATTTCAGATGGTTGTAGCCGGTTTTTTTCTCTTTCTGAAGCTTTTACTTCGATAGCAATCAACATATTAAGCAAAGTTTTCTCATTATTGCGTCTTCGCCAATCTCCATTAATTGATGGGTTAAATATAACTATATCAGGTATCGGCTCAAATCCACCTTGGAAATCTTTATGTTTTCTCTTATCTAAAGCTTGAAATAGGCTAGAAACTGGATTATCAATCCACATTTTCACGTTCATTCCAAGCTGCTTTGAGGGGATACCTCCTTCTACACGAAGGCAGTGATAAATCATTGCTTGATAATGAAGCTCAGAACCAAGAACAGAAAGACCCTCAGCTTTTATTGCTGACCAAGCTTTTTGTACTGCCAGCTTTGCTTCTTTTATATCTTTCACATTACTTTCCTCAAGCATCTAACTGTCCCAACAGGAGTAATCAGTATTCCTCATGATTGCTTCCTATAGGTGGATGAATTTTCTTCTATATTGCATATGAAAGGCAAAAAGAGGAAAGTGATTATTGTGTTGTGTATCCATGTTAGCATGGTGGTTAAAAATAAAGAAAGCGTCAAGTTATGCGTTTTTATAGGAAAAGTAGGGTATAAAAAAAGCCGCAGGGGTTAGCTGCGGCTTTAGTTTTCTTTCTATTTGCGTTGTTTTACTTCGCTTTTTTCGGTGTGCTACGTTTGCGCTCATTTTCAGTTAAGAAGCGTTTACGTATACGGATGTTAAGCGGTGTGATTTCTACCAACTCATCATCAGCAATAAATTCAATCGCGCGTTCCAATGAAAGAGTGATAGGCGGAATCAAGTTCACAGCTTCATCGGTACCAGATGAGCGAACATTGGTAAGTTTCTTTTCACGTGTTGCATTCACAACCAAATCATTATCACGGGCATGAATACCGATAATCATACCTTCATAAATTTTAACATTGGCACCAAAGAACAATTTACCACGTTCCTGAATTTTCCACATACCAAAGGAAACAGTTTCACCAGCCGCCATGGAAATTAGTACACCATTTTGACGACCTGGTAATGCTCCAACATAGTTTCCATATTCGTGGAAGACATGGTTCATTACGCCTGTACCACGTGTATCGGTCATAAACTCAGAAGTATAACCAATCAAGCCACGTGTTGGTGCGATAAACTCAATGCGGGTCATGCCATCATCGGCTGTTTCCATACTGGTCATTTCTGCGCCACGAATACCCATTTTTTCAATTACAGAGCCTTGATATTCAGCTTGTACATCAATGGTTACATGCTCATAAGGCTCTTTTTTCACGCCATCAATGGTGCGAACAATCACGGTAGGGCGAGACACAGCCATTTCAAAGCCTTCACGGCGCATATTCTCAAGCAGAATACCAATTTGAAGCTCACCACGACCAGAAATCTTGTAGATGTCGGCAGAATCAGTTTCTTCTACTTTCATTGCCACATTGGTACGTACTTCTTTAAACAAACGTTCACGAATTTGACGCGTAGTAACAAATTTACCTTCAGTACCTGCAAGTGGAGAATTATTGACATGCAATTCCATACTCAAAGTCGGCTCATCAACTTTAATCACAGGCAATGCAATTGGTTTAGCTTTATCAGCCATGGTTTCACCAATATTGATGTTTTCAAGACCAGCAACAGCCACTAAATCACCACATTCAGCTTCAGTAATTTCAATGCGCTCTAAACCTTTAAAGCCCAATAGTTTGGTTACTTTAAAGTTTTCAGCCGTACTATCGGCATGAATCACTGTGACTTCCTGACCTGTTTTAACACGACCATTGGCAATACGGCCAATTACGATACGCCCGATATATTCATCCCAGTCCAAGGTAGTTGCAAGCATTTGTAAGGGCGCATCAGCATCACCTGCAGGTGCTTCAACATGCTCAATAATCGTATCAAACAAGCAAATCATATTATCTGATTCTTCAGTATGATCCATCATGGCATAGCCATTTTTAGCAGAGGCAAATACCACAGGGAATTCAAGTTGTTCATCGGTTGCACCCAAGGCTGCAAATAGGTCGAATGTTTTATCTACCACACCATCAGGGTCTGCACCATCACGATCGATTTTGTTTACCACCACGATTGGTTTCAAGCCCAAAGCCAAAGCTTTGGAGGTTACAAAACGAGTCTGAGGCATAGGGCCTTCAGCTGCATCCACCAACAATACCACACCATCAACCATGTTTAATACACGTTCAACTTCGCCGCCGAAGTCCGCATGGCCTGGGGTGTCAACGATGTTGATATGATACTCACCATAATCAATGGCTGTATTTTTTGCTAAAATAGTAATGCCACGTTCTTTCTCAATAGCATTGGAATCCATGACACAGGTATCTTGTTCTTCGCGAACATCATCAAATGTTCCTGACTGCTTTAGCAGCTCATCCACCAGTGTAGTTTTGCCGTGATCCACGTGAGCGATGATGGCGATATTGCGTAATTTGCGTGACATGTAATGTTTACCTCAGAGGGTTATCAAATCAAGTTGAGTAACCTTTAAAATCGCGCGCATAGTAACAGGGTCGCTAAAAATAGATAGCACTCATGACGAACACAGTTGTTTTGATTTAACTATTCTCTAACATTTTCTGAATTGCATAACCTGCTGTCATAAAACCAAATATATTGGGTAGGTATGAAATGGTGCCATTGGTGGCGCGAGGACGGGCTGCTGGGTCTTCTGGAATAGCTTGGTGTGATGAAGCATTGATGGCCGGCTCGGATGAAAAAATGACTGGGTGATCAAGTGAGCCGCCAATTTTCCGTAAACGGGCGCGTAGGGCACGAGCCAAACCACAGGTATGGGTCTTTTTTAGGGTGGTGACTTCTGCTTTGCTCACATCAAAACGACCGCCTGCGCCAAGGCTGGTAACAATGGCAATGCCCGCTTTTTGGCATGCTGCAATGAGTGCTGCTTTGCATACTACCGAATCAATGCAATCAAGCACATAGTCAGGCTTTAATTCTGCCAATAATGTATCGACATTATCAGGATGAATAAATTCATCACGAACGGTTACTTGAGCATCGGGATTGATGTCGGTAATACGCTTGGCTGCAACCGCAGTTTTCTTTTCACCAAGGTTGGATTGTAATGTGATAAGTTGACGGTTTAAATTGGATAGACTCACAATATCATGATCGAGCAATGTAATATGACCAATACCAATACGTGCAATAGCTTCAGTTGCAGCACCACCCACGCCACCAAGCCCAACAATGAGCACATGTTTACTGGCGAGATTGCGAAGTCCTTCATCGCCGACAAGGATATGGGTGCGCTCGTGAAGTGGATTGATTGTCATAATGAAAACAACTCCTTGGTATTCTTTGTACATTGTTGCTGTACAGATTCTAGAGGTATGCCACGAATTGTTGCTAATCTTTGAGCGACATCAAGTAAATTAGCAGGTTCATTGCGTTGTTGCTTGCCCAAGCCATCGGGTGCATCGGTTTCCAGTAATATGGAATCAAGAGATAGCTCGTGTAGCAGTGCGTTGGATCTTTGACCTTGATGTTGTAATAAACGTGTGCCGATACCAATATAAAAGCCTAATTTGATAAATGTCTTAGCTTGTTGAAGGCTACCTGAAAACCCATGAATCACACCGCGAATCTGTGGCTGAAGGCGTAATTGCGCTGTCACTTGATCGGCAGACTTCACGCTATGGATGATAAGCGGCAAATCAAACTGTATAGCAAGCTCGATTTGTTTTTGAAAACACGCTGTTTGTATGTGATGAGCAGGGCGATTGGGCATAAAATCCAAGCCACATTCACCGACTGCGATGGCATGGGGCAGTAACTTTTCAAGTTGCTCGAAGTGTAAATCATCATGTTGATTACAATACCAAGGGTGAATGCCAAAGGCATTGGAAATGTTTGGGTATTGTGCGGCTAAAGCTTGCTGCGCAGACCATTGCCCATGCTGTACACCAGGAATAATAAAGTGTTGAACACCTGATTGTTGAGCACGCAGAAGAATATGCTCTAAGTCTTTTGAGAAATGCGGGTCATCCAAATGACAGTGGCTATCAATCATCGATGGAACTATATTCTGATACCCATGAATTGCATTAACCGTGGGGTTGGAGCATTCATTTTTGTCGGGTTAAAATGTTATGTGGTGTAATATCTAAACAAATTTATTGGCATTAAATGTGCTTACCCTTAATTAATTAAGGTAATAATGGCACGAGGTTCCTGCATGAAATCCGTATTTAACGATCGCCCACTTTTTTATCACCATATGGAATGGGTATTGATGCATCCTCGTTTTGGTTTCTTAATGATGGGCTTGATTGCTTTATCATTTACGCATAGCCAACTCTTGGCAGTGATTCTGTTTTTATTCTTCTGCGTCGAGTTGGGTTTACGTTTCTTCATCATGCTCTACAAACTACGTACCAACCCTTACCGTTCTTCTATAAATCAGAAAATTGATGTGTTGTTTCTTGTGCTGGATGTAATTGGTGTTCTTTCGCTATTGGTTACTGTCTTGGATATTCCCATTGCAGCTGAGAATGTTGCGGCTGTACGTTTGTTGCGTGCAGTATACCTGTTGCGCACGCTGCGTATGTTCCGTTACATTGACTTACAAAGTGCTATGTACTCGCCAACCTATGGTATGTTAATTTCGTTAATTATTCTGTTGTCATTTTTTGCTCAAGATACATTGATGTGGATTATTATCATCTTTTTCAGTGTCGAACTGGCGATTCGCTTTATTATTATGCGTAATACTAAGTTTAAAACACGAAAAGAACGCTTTTCTGAATGGATTTACTGGTGGATTGATGTCATTGCCACCATTGTGATGATTCCTGCTTTTGCTTTTATTCCTTATGGCGGAAGCTTGCGTATGCTGCGTCTCATCCGTTTATTGCGACCGTGGATGGTGATTGTTCGCAATCTAAAGGATGTTATGCGAGAAGGGCAATTTATGCAGGAAATTAACCTGATTGTTTTGCTTTTGGGTGTACTGTCGATTGGCGCAGGTGTTATTGGGCACTTTACAATGCCAGATTTTGATTATACCCAGAATGGTCAAAGTGATGCCGCTGATACTGGTATGTTAGCACCAATCTGGTTTGCCTTTCGCTTGTTTACAGATCCAGGTAACTCGATTTTTTATCCTGACGGTACTGAAATCGCTATTTTTTCAGTTGTTGCCGTTATTATCGGCGTGTTTATCTTTGCTTTCTTTATCGGTATTGGTGCTAGCATCGTATCTGGCTTGATGGTGAAACTGCGTAATGAACGGCTAAACCTCACCAATCATATGGTTATGCTTGGTTGGTCTGAGGCAGCTCCTTTTATTCTATCACAGTTAAAAATCATTTCTGAACGTGGTTATTCCAAGCTCAAGTTGGTGATTCTCAATCATGATGACAAAATTCCAGCAGCGTTGGTCGAACATTCTTGGGTATCTTACCGTTGGGGCGATATGGAAGAGATTAGCTCGTTAGAACGGGTCAATCTAGCGCATGCTCGCCAAGCCGTTGTGAATGTTCCTGATGGTTACTCTGGTGCAGATAATCTAGCTCAGGCAACCTTTGCATTGGTTGCTATTCGTAAGGTTAACCCCGATATTTACCTCAACTTTACAACCCCTGGTATGGCGCATCCACATTTGGATTCCCATCATCATATGCTACAGATTGGCTGGGATACCTCTGATTTTTACAATAAGCCAACCGTTGTACAATCATGTGCCGATGTGCGTGCGAACATGTTCCGAAATATTTTGGTTTACCGTGATTTTGATCAGGTGATGGAACGTTTAATGATTCCTGAACGTACAGAAGAATCATCATTACAAATCTGCGAGTGGGATGGAATGTTGAAAATGGAAAATGGCGAAATCACACTGTCATTACCAGATGATTCTAAGTCAATGCCGCTAACGATGCTTGCTGCCCGCCTCATGGTGCGAGGAGTGTCGCTAGTAGCTATGGGTGATGCTGATGGTCATGTTCGACCACTCTACAAGGTTGCTGATATGTCGTTGCCATCACGTATTTCTTCGCTGCTGGGTATTTCGATTAATGCCAATGCCTTGCATGCTGAAACTTACTATACAATTAAGCACTTGCATGATCTTCCGAAACCAGTTTGTGAAAAGATGCCAGAAGGCTTGAGCAAGTTAAAACACAGTAGTACGTTGAAATTATTAATCACTGGTTGGGTTGGTAGTTTACCACTTCTTTTACAGCGTTTATTGGATGAGTTTGAGTACATCGATGTTACCATCATTGATGACCTTTCTGAACAAGAATGCGTGGAACAAGTGGCTTATTTGCGTAAGCGCTGTGCAGATACAGAGGGTGCCAACGAACGTATTGATGTTAAAATGGTTGCTTGGGGATTCTCCGACATGAATTTCTTGCGTGATTATATTATCGATGCTGATCGTATTTTGTTGTCACGCTCTAAGCACATGAAGTCGCATGCTTATGCGAGCATATCTACGGTACTATCTCATATGGTGACCCTCGTCAGGGAAGCTGGTACGAAGCCTGATATTTTCCCTATTTTAGAAAATCGTGAACAGGCGCGGCTATTGCAGGAAGAACTGGAGCGTTTCAATCTTCCTTTAGAAATTCATGTAACGGTTCCCAATGAATTTTATGGAACCTATGTCGCGCATACTAGCTTCCATATGTATGCTTCGGAGAGTCCGAAGTCCTATGAATTGCAACGCACTTTACGGCATACTATTGATGATTTGATGGGTGATGTTGGTGATAGTGATGAAATGGATTTAGAGGTTCTAAATGTTCATAAACCGCTGGATGTCGACGCTGAAACTCTATTTGCACAACTGCTTGCCCAAGGCTATATCTGGATTGGCTACAGGTTGAAAGAAAGCTTTGTCTGGAACGATCCGCTACAGGATAGTATTCGCAAGCTGTTTCCGCGTCAGGAGGATTTTGGCTGTATGCGGCAATTCCAGATTATCATCAACCCTTTTGGTAACCCTGTCTCTCGTCACTCATGGAGCGAATACCGTGAAAGTATTGTTGAGTTAATTGTAATTGGGGAAAGCGGTGCAGGTGAATAGTACGAGACCCTTTGAAACTTGGGAATGGCTATGAGCGACACTTTACACATGGGTAGCCCTATAAAGATTGATTTCGACATACCACCGCCTGCGAATGTTATTGTGTATTATAAAATATTGGGTTTGGTACAAGCCCTTGGTATGGATGAGAGGCTTGCTGAGGTATTTGCTGAAACAGTTGCAATTCATTGCTCGGATGATGGAGCTGTGCATATGTGTTGCAGCATTCACAAACAGGCAGAAGCATATCAGCTATTGATTGAAGGAGATGGTTGGCAGGAAAAAGCTGACTTTTTTA
This sequence comes from Mariprofundaceae bacterium, assembly GCA_027018935.1. GTDB lineage: Bacteria > Pseudomonadota > Zetaproteobacteria > Mariprofundales > Mariprofundaceae. The sequence goes on along the minus strand of JALUXZ010000114.1, from coordinate 5,672 downwards.
AAATAGTCGAGGCAGATGTTGTGTTGGGACAACTTGCGGATATGTCACCAGAGAGTCTGTTGAAATTTTTACATTGCAGGCAGAAAGATATATTACAACAACGTGATGAATGGAAGCAGCAAGCAGGGCAGTTATCGTTGGAGTTAGAGCGTCAACGGCATACGATGCAGCATCACTTTATGCATGATGCTTTGACGGGTTTGCCCAATAAAAGGCTTTTAGCCTCTCGCTCAGAGCATCTTTTTAAATTGACGGCGCGCCAAAAAATGGTCTGTAGTTTACTGATTATGGATATTAATGATTTTAAACATGTCAATGATACGCTTGGTCATCAGGCAGGCGACTTGGTGCTTAGAGAAGTTGCCGAACGCTTGGGGAAATCACTGTGTGCATCGGATGTCTTAGCGCGGCTTGGTGGTGATGAATTTGCTGTTATTTTGTTTAAAAATAATGCCAAAGATGCAGAAAAAGTAGCACTTAAACTGCAAGAAGCTTTGAATATACCTCTAGAGTTTGAGGGCAGTATACTCTCGCTGGAAGCGAGTATTGGCATTAGTGAATTTCCTGCTCATGGAGATAATTTAGACACACTGATGCGTCGAGCCGATGTGGCGATGTATTATGCTAAACAAAGAGGGCTAAAAATAGCTGTTTATGATGTGATGCAGGATAAAAATAGTGTTGAACGCATGTCATTACTCAAAGAATTAAACCACGCCATCAAATCCGATGGTATGGAGCTTTATTATCAGCCTCAGGTGCAAATGGATGGCAAACGACGCTTGTCTGTCGAGGCACTGATTCGTTGGAACCATCCTGAGAGAGGCATGGTTTTTCCTGATCAGTTTATCTCTTTGGCTGAGGATTCAGGATTGATTATTCCGATGACATGGTGGGTGTTGGAAACAGCCATAAAACAGTGTGTTATATGGCATAAATCTGGGTTGCCTGTGAATGTATCGATTAATATATCGGCTAATTTTCTGCAAGAAGAGCATGTGGTGCAGCGGGTAGCAGGCTTGATTCTCCAATACGAACTGCCAGATAATGTGTTTGCACTGGAGATCACTGAAAATACGTTAATGGATAATCCGCAGCAAGCTTCAAAAATACTCATTGAAATGAGTGAAATGAATATTGATGTGTCGATTGATGACTTTGGTACTGGCTACTCATCACTTGCCTACTTAAAGCATTTAAAATTAGATGAATTGAAAATAGATCGTTCGTTTGTTATGGGCATGTCCGAATATAAAAATGACTCTGTGATTGTACAGACGGTCATCGATATGGCGCATAATATGGGCTTGAGGGTGGTGGCTGAAGGCGTTGAGCGCCGTGAAGATTGGGATAAGCTTCATGCTATGGGCTGTGATTTTATTCAAGGTTATTTTATTAGTAGACCCAAACCAGTTGATGAAATAAGTGAATGGTTAAAGCGTTTTTATCAGCAAGGCATGCCATTGGAGTTAGGCTTAGAGTAAAGCCGTTGGTTGACCTTGTTTCGAGAGCTTTTAGAATGCAGTATCTATGATTCAAGCTGATAAATTAAGCCGCCTCTATGGCGAAAAATATGCCGTTCGTGATTTAAGTTTTCATATCAATCATGGTGAAGTGATGGGGCTTTTGGGTCCTAATGGGGCTGGAAAATCTACAACGATGAAAATGTTAACCTGTTTTTTGCCGCCATCATCGGGTACGGCAACTGTGGATGGTATTGATGTTCAACAGGATTTGGATGTGCGTCGGCGGGTAGGCTACTTGCCCGAGCATGCACCCTCTTATAGTGATTTGAGTGTGCAAGAGCACTTATTATTTATGGGGCGTATGTATGGCGTTCCAGAAGCAACATTGAAGGATAAAATTCATGAAATGGCTGGAGCGTGCGGGTTGGAAGGAAGGCTTTCTCAGCGTATTGATGAATTATCCAAGGGTTATCGTCAGCGCGTGGGTTTGGCGGCGAGCATGTTGCATAATCCTGATTGCCTTATCTTAGATGAACCAACTACAGGGCTTGACCCCAATCAAATGGTTGAAATTCGTCAGCTTATTCGCCGCTTGGGCGAGAAAAAAACAGTCTTGTTATCTTCGCATATCTTATCAGAAGTGGATGCGGTTTGTGATCGTATGATGATTATAGATAGCGGTGAATTGCGAGGCATGGGTACACGGGATGAATTGATTGCGCTTTCATCAGTAGGTTTGGTATTGGATGTTTGTATGCGTGGTGATGCCGATGCTGTGGTAGTGCAAATATGTAGGCAATATAAAGGCTGTGAAGTTGATAGGTTGGGGTTGGAAGAAGGGGTTGTGAAACTTGCATTCCGCCATTCAGATATGACGATACCCTTGGCAGAAGCAGTCTTTGCAGCAGTGGTTGCAGTGGGTGGTGTGCTGCTTGAGATGCATGCACAAGAAACATCGTTGGAAGATGTCTTTCATCGTTTAACAGGTAGTGATGCATGAGTATATCACGCTTTCAAATGATAAGTTTATGTCGCAAAGAATGGCGTGTTGTGATGGATACTCCCTTGGGTTATGTGATGGCGATTGCCTTCTTGAGTATGTGCGGATTTTTCTTTGAAAGTAATTTATTTTTGCTTGGGCAAGCAGACATGCGGGCTTGGTTCTCTATTTTATCATTGTTGTTGATGTTTTTTATTCCAGCCATGGCGATGCGCATGTTGGCGGATGAAAAACGTAGTGGCACATTTGAATTGCTGGCAACCATGCCCATTACGACAATGACTATTGTGCTGGGTAAATACCTAGCCTTGTGCTTGCAGATTTTGGCATTGCTTGTGCTGACTTTGCTATACCCTTTAACACTTTCATGGTTGGGTAATTTGGATGTAGGGCAGGTTTTAGCATCTTACTTGGCAGCCGTATTATTGGCATCATCCTATGCTGCGGTGTGTTTGTATGCTTCAGCGGTTACCCGTTATGAGGTGGTGGCATATGTATTTGGTTTTATTATGTTATTGCTGTCATTTCTGTTTTTTAAAGCCATGCCGACTTTTTCTCATGCGGTGCAAGACTGGCTGGTTTTATTAAGCCCATTATCACATTATCAGTCAATGTTGCGTGGTTTGATTCGCTTATCTGATGTGATGTTTTTTATTGCCATGAATGGTTTATTTTTAACCTTAACATGGTTTGAGTTGGAACGTCGGAGGTGGCGTTAAATGAGTGGGGCTAACTTGCTAGATCAGCGCAAACTTATACGCCGTTCAGCATGGCTACGTGTGCTCGTTGCATTGTCGTTTGGCATGTTGCTTTTTAGTTTGGCAAATCTTTCACACCTGCGCAGTGATTGGACAGAGGATCAAATTTATAGCTTGTCGGATTCAACAAAACAGGTGCTTGATGCTTTGGATGAACCTTTGATGATTCGTGCTTACATTACATCGGATTTGCCGCAACCTTATGGTCGATTACAACGTTTTATAGAAGACATGCTGCAATCTTACTATGAGGCGGGGCATGGTAAGCTAGGCTTTGATGTAACAGACCCTGCATCCGATGCCAATGTATTAGCTTCGCTTAAGGCCCTCAATATTCCCAAGGTACAAGTGCAAGTGGTGGAAAATGATCAAGCGCAGGTAAAACAGGGTTATTTAGCTATTGTTTTGGAATATTTGGATCGCAAAGAAGTGATTTCTGTATTGCAAAGCGAAGAAGGCTTTGAATATTTACTGACCAAAAAAATCAAGAAACTCACTGGTAAAGGTCGTGTGAAAATTGGCATTACATCATCTTTTGGCGCGCATAGACTGAATGAACTACAGCGTTTCTCTGCATGGATGAAAGATGATTATGAATTGGTGACTTTGGACTTACGAGATGCAGATGTTCCAGATGATGTGCGGGCGGTGATTGTTGATGGTATGACTCAAGTGCCATCCAAGGTGTGGCGTTTTCATTTGGATCAATTTCGTATGCGAGGCGGTGGTGTTTGGGTATTGGCGGGTAGTGTCAGACCTGCATTATCAAAAGGTTTTAATGTGCAAGCTGTTGATGCGGGTGCGAATGACTGGGTGCATGATGATTTGAATGTTTCTGTGGAAACAGGCTTGGTGATGGATAAACGGGCGCAGCGTGTGGTGGTACGCAATGGGGCATTTCAATCGCAAGTGGACTATCCTTTTGTACCCAATGTGTTGGATTTGAATGAATCGCAGGTGATTAGTCGGGGTTTGGAGGCTGTTTCCATACCCTTTGTATCACCATTATTGGCAGTGAATGAAAAGGCACAAGTGCTGATGCAATCATCACCGTGGAGTGCCGTGCAAAATGGACCACCCTTTGATGTCTATCCATTGATGGATATAGATAAACGTTTTGAAGGTTTGCAGGTAAAATCAGAAGTGCTTGCCTTGGCCTTTGAAGGTAAGATGACATCAGCATTTAAGGCATTACCTCAAGGCATAAAAGGCTCTCTCATAACACATGTGGATGATGGACGTTTGTTGGTTATAGGCTCTTCTGGGTTGCTTGATGATGAGTTTATGGATGGTTCTGCTGTGATGTTGGCATTGAATAGCTTGGATTGGTTGAGTCATGATGAAGCCTTGATTGCATTGCGCTCACGGGGTGTGACAGAGCGACCGCTGGCTGCATTAAGCAGTGATGGAAAGATGGTATTTAAGCTGTTGTGGTTGTTCTTTTTACCATTGTTGATTTTATTGTTTGGCTTATGGCGTTGGTGGAAGTTAAAGCACTCTGTGGTCAACGAATGAAACCAATAGCTTGGGTTATATTATTTCTGTTATTGTTATGGATGGTTTTCTGGATGTGGTTACAGCCGGCATCACAATCACAGAACATGGATACGTGGTCAGATGTTGCAGTGGAAAAAATTGTACAAGTAATGATTCAAAGGGCTGGCGATGAAGAGATTGTTTTAACCCTAAGGCAGGGCGAATGGCAGTTGGCGAATGGTGATTTAGCTGCGCAGGATGGCGTATTGCATTTGCTGGATGATTTATCGACCATGCAAGTGATTCGGGTAGTAACGCAAACGCATCAGCATGATGCCGATTTAGGGTTTCTTAAGCGAGACGTTACTGTGCAATGTTTGGATGCGCAAGGTTCTGTATTGTTAGATTTAACAGTGGGGAAACAGGGGAGTGATTTGCTTTCCACCTATGTTCGCAGAAATGGTGATGATGCCGTGCTAGCAGTGAATAAAGCTTTGGTTTGGCAGGTGCGACGCAGTAAAAGGGCATGGAAAAAAAAGGGGAAGGTAGAGCCGTGACCCGACTTATTTTATTTGATTGTGATGGTACATTAACCGATTCAAATATGGTCATTGTGCGTGCTGTTCAACAGGCTTTTGAAGATAGTGCTTTGCTTGCGCCAAGTGCCTCCGATATTTTGGCAGCTTTGGGCATGTCTTTGGATATTGTGGTGGAAGGCTTGTTGCAGAAACAAGGCAATGATTCAAAAGAGCTTGTGAGCGTGATTGCACAGGCTTACCGCCAGCATTATCGCTTGTTTGAAAAGGATGTTTGTTTGTATCCAAGGGTGTTGGATGTGTTGGAGACACTCAAGCAACGTGGTTATTGGATGGCGGTTGTAACGGGTAAATCCAGAGGCGGCTTGGAGCGAGTTTTATTGCGTTTTGATTTAAAAAAGTATTTTTACACTTGGCGGACAGCAGATTGTTGTCA
>JALUXZ010000113.1 GCA_027018935.1 Mariprofundaceae bacterium | reverse complement strand
GTTACATGAAGCTCAAAAAGTCTACAACACGACCTCGAATACACATCCCGGCGTACGTTACCTGTTTGAGACGGTTAATTCAGTCTATATTAGTGGACAAATTGAAGGGATACAGTCGCCTGTTCATTATGACTTTGAAAGTTTTTGGGATACGCCAGAAGAACTGCGAGGTTTGTTCAGGAAAAAAGGCTGGCGGCGTGTCGTGTCTTTTCAAACATCCAAGCCTATGCATCGCTTACAGCGTGATATTACATTGCAGGCCGCAAAAGATATAGAAGGCCATATCCTCCTGCATCCGACAGTTGGTATGACAAAGCCGGGTGACTTGCAATATTATGCGCGCGTGCACTGTTACCAGGCGATACAACGTTACTACCCACAAAATCTGGCAATGCTTTCACTATTGCCATTGGCAATGCGCATGGCTGGACCACGAGAAGCGCTGTGGCATGCGATTGTCAGTCAAAATTATGGTTGCTCACATATAATCATGGGCCCCAAGCACGCATACCCGCCGCCGTACGGAGATGAGGAATACGACTTCTATCAAAAGGAACAATCTCGTGAATTGGTGGAGAACTTTGGAGCAGAGCTGGGTATAAATATTGTTCCTGTAGAAACTATGAGTTATGTACCCGCAAAGGATAAATTTATGTCGGCTCCCCAGATTCGTGAACAGGAGCTGGAGAGTATAGAGTACACCGATGCTCGGTTAAAAGTAGACCTGAGTCAGGGTCAGGACGTGCCGGTCTGGTTTAGTTTTCCAGAGGTTGTGCGTGAGTTGAGGAAAGTATATCCACCAAGAAGCATGCAAGGCTTCACATTGTTTTTTACGGGATTGTCTGGATCCGGTAAATCTACACTGGCTAAAATAATTTATGCGAAGCTGTTAGAGTCGGGCGGGCGCCCCGTTACTTTACTGGATGGTGATGTTGTGCGCATGAATCTGTCTAGTGAGTTAGGCTTTACAAAGGAGCATCGTTACCTGAATGTAAAACGTATTGGTTTTGTAGCTAGCGAGATCACAAAGAACCGGGGGGTCGCAATCTGCGCGCCAATCGCCCCTTATAGCGAGATGAGGCGATTAGTGAGGGAAATGATCGAACTACATGGAAGTTTTATTGAGATACATGTGGCGACTTCGCTCGAAGTCTGTGAGGCCAGGGATAGGAAAGGTCTGTATGTAAAGGCTCGTCGAGGAGAAATACCAGAATTTACCGGCATCAGTGACCCTTATGAAATACCCGAGCATCCAGAATTACGCATAGATACCGAAAAATTGACGCCCATGGAAGCTGCACAGGATATTTACCTGTATTTATTAAGAGAAGGTTTTCTTGATACTGAATGTCAGGACGCAAGTTGATTGTTTGGTTCAATATTCTAAATGTTCTTATAGATAACTTCTGGGTTAGGTTTCTACTATGAGGCTACAGTATCGTAGTAATGCGCAAGTGCTGCCTGGTGATTGGAGGATTGTGTGAATAGAGTACATGTATGGCGTAATAGTATGTCAGTCTGGGTGGTATTTTTGTCATCGCTGCTACTTCTTGGTTTGGTGTATCAGGACGGGCTGTCACGTATGGTGGAAATATGGGGGCTCAATAAAGAATATAGTTATGGCTATCTTGTTCCGTTTATTTCACTGTTCTTTATATGGCAGAAGAAAAATGAGTTGGAAAATATCCCGTTTTCAGGGTCATGGACAGGAGTGCTGATTTTATTGGTTGGCGTTTGTCTCTATTTTCTTGGTGAATTAAGTACTCTATACATAATAATCTTTTATTCATTTCTAATAGCCTTGTTTGGAATGGTGATGGCATCGGTAGGATGGCAGGGCTTTAAGGTTATCTGGGTTCCTCTTTTGTTCCTAGTTTTTATGATCCCCTTGCCGAATTTCTTGTTTAAGGGGTTGTCGGCTCAACTGCAATTGATTTCATCCGAGATTGGTGTCTGGGTAATTCGCTTGTTTGGGATCTCTGTTTATCTGGAAGGTAATGTAATTGATCTGGGTAGTTACAAATTGCAGGTTGTTGAGGCGTGTAGTGGTTTGCGCTACTTATTTCCATTGATGACGTTGGGGTTCATGATGGCCTATATTTATAGAGCATCGTTCTGGAAGCGTGCCACAATATTCCTGTCATCAATCCCTATAACAGTATTAATGAACAGTTTTCGTATCGGTGTGATTGGTGTATTGGTTGAGTACTGGGGCCAATCCATGGCAGAAGGTTTCCTGCATGATTTTGAAGGCTGGGTCGTGTTTATGGCGTGTCTTGGTATATTGTTGCTTGAGATGTGGATTCTGTCGAGTATTGGTTCGGTGCGAAGAGGCTTGGTAGATGCGTTTGTGATCGATTTTCCGTCCCCTTACCCTGATGATGCGGAAGTAACAAA
>JALUXZ010000112.1 GCA_027018935.1 Mariprofundaceae bacterium | reverse complement strand
TGAAAAGCGTGAGCGTTTGCAGGCTTATGAAGGTGTAGTAATTGCACGTCATAACAAAGGCATCTCAAGCAGCTTTACAGTGCGTAAAATTTCAAATGGTATTGGTGTTGAGCGTATTTTTCCGTTGCACTCCCCAATGCTTGGTAGTGTTGAAGTGAAGCGTCGTGGTCAAGTGCGCCGTGCGAAATTGTATTATCTACGTGAATTGCGTGGTAAGGCAGCCCGTATCAGCGAGCGTCGTTACTAAGTTTGCTTGGGCAGCGCCCTTAAGTGATGGTTTTAAGCGAGGGCTCCTTTGTGAGCCCTCGTTTGCGTTTTAATTTTGTGTTTATGGAGTAAAGCATGACAGATCGTAGTGATTTCTTTCAGGCAGACTTGAATGACGATGTGGTGGTAGCAGCCATTGCAGAGGAATTGGGTCGTCAGCAACATACATTGGAATTGATTGCCAGTGAAAATATTGTGTCTAAAGCAGTGATGCAGGCACAAGGCTCTGTGATGACCAATAAATATGCCGAAGGCTACCCTGGTCGCCGTTATTATGGTGGTTGTGAGCATGTTGATAAGGTTGAAGCCTTGGCTCAAGAACGTGCCAAAGAAATCTTTGGTGTAAAACACGCCAATGTACAGCCGCATTCTGGCTCACAAGCCAATATGGCAGTGTATATGGCGGCATTAGAGCCTGGTGATACAGTGATGGGTATGGACTTGGCACATGGTGGACATTTGACCCATGGCTGCCCAGTGAACTTTTCTGGTCTATTATATAATGTCGTTGCTTATGGTGTACGTGAAGAAGATCAGTTGATTGATTATGATGTCATGCAAGCTTTGGCGGATGAGCACAAGCCGAAGATGATTATTGGCGGTGCTTCGGCATACGAGCGTGAAATTGATTTTAAACGCATGCGTGAAATTGCTGACTCTGTAGGCGCAATCTTATTTGTTGATATGGCGCATTATGCTGGTTTGATTGCAGCAGGTGTATATCCAAGCCCAGTCGGACATGCGCATGTGATTACCACAACAACGCATAAAACTTTGCGTGGTCCGCGCGGTGGCATGATTTTAACCGATGATGATGATTTGGCGAAGAAGCTAAATTCACGTATTTTCCCAGGTATTCAGGGTGGTCCTTTGATGCATGTGATTGCTGCCAAAGCGGTGGCTTTTGGTGAGGCATTGGGTGAGCAGTTTAAGGCAGATCAAGCACAAGTGATTAAAAATGCCCGCGCTTTGGCAAAAACATTGACAGATGGTGGCTTCGCAGTGGTTTCTGGTGGTACAGATTGTCATATGTTCCGTTTGGATGTTCGTCCGCAAGGTATTACAGGTAAGGTGGCTGAACATGCATTGGAAGCTGCTGGCATTACCACCAATAAAAATACCATCCCATTTGATCCAGAGTCACCATTTGTGACTTCAGGTATTCGTATTGGTGCATCGGTAATTACGGCGCGTGGGATGAAAGAGCCAGAAGCCAAGCAAATTGGTGATATGATTTTGCGTGTGTTGAAAGCACCTGAAGATACCGCTTTGCAAACTAAGATTGCCAAAGAAGTTCGTGATTTGACTGATCGTTTTCCAATTTACGAGGACTGATTTTGCATTGTCCCTTTTGTGCCAATGTTGATACTCGTGTGATTGATTCACGCGTGGTGGAAGATGGTGCGACAGTGCGTCGCCGACGTGAATGTGAAGTTTGCAGCAAGCGTTTTTCGAGTTATGAACGTGCTGAATTGCGTTTGCCGATGGTGATTAAAAAAGATGGTACACGGCAAAGCTTTGATGTGGATAAGTTGCGACATGGCATGCAAAAAGCTTTGGAGAAACGCCCCGTATCTGCTGAGGCAGTATCTTCAGCCTTGCATGGCATTTTGTCAGAGATTCAAGGTTTGGGTGAGTCTGAGGTTTCGGCGAGTAAAGTAGGCGATTATATGATGGACGCGTTGCAGAGTTTGGATGGTGTGGCGTATGTGCGCTTTGCGTCGGTGTACCGCGAATTTAAAGATATTGATGATTTTTTGGCTGCTGTAAAATCCGCAATGGATACAGAGGGTGTCAAACAAAGGGGTAAATGATGGCTGTGAAAATTGCAGTATTACCAGGTGATGGTATTGGACCTGAAATTGTAAATGAAGCATTGAAAGTCTTGGATGTGTTGAATCAAAAGTTTGGTTTGGATGCAACATGGCAAGAAGCAACCATTGGTGGTGCAGGTTATGATGCGGAGAAGGATCCTTACCCTGCTTCTACACAAACTTTGGCACATGCATCCGATGCTGTTCTTTTGGGAGCCGTGGGTGGCCCTCAATGGGAAGCTTTGGATAAGCCTTTGCGCCCTGAAGCAGGTTTGTTGCGCATTCGTGAAGATTTGGGACTGTTTGCCAATTATCGCCCAACCAAAGTATTTGACCAATTGTTGGATGCTTCGACACTAAAACCAGAAGTGGTGCAGGGCGTGGATATTCTGGTGGTTCGTGAATTGGTATCGGGTATTTATTTTGGTCAGCCGCGTGGGTTTGAAGAGTATAAGGGTGAACGCTCGGGATTTAATACTATGCGTTACTGTGAGTCTGAAGTGCGCCGCATTGCTCGCAAGGCATTTGAAGCGGCGCGTTTACGCTCGAATAAAGTATGCAGTGTTGAAAAAGCCAATGTATTGGAAGTCTCTGAATTGTGGCGTGAAATTGTAACGCAGGTGCATCAAGATGAGTTTTCTGATGTGGAATTGTCACACATGTATGTGGATAACGCGGCGATGCAGTTGATTCGTAATCCCAAACAATTTGATGTGATTGTAACTGGCAACTTGTTTGGTGATATTTTATCCGATGAAGCTTCCATGCTTACGGGTTCGATTGGCATGTTGCCATCGGCATCGGTTGGTGAAAACTTTGCGATGTATGAACCTATTCATGGTTCTGCACCTGATATTGCAGGCGAGGATAAGGCAAATCCATTGGCGACGATTTTATCAGTTGCTATGATGCTACGTTTTTCTTTGAATCGTGAAGATTTGGCAGAAAAGGTTGAATTAGCTGTTGAAAACACGCTTGATGCTGGTGTGCGCACGGTTGATTTGGCAAATGGCGGAGCTTCTGTTTCATGCTCTGCAATGGGTGATGCGGTTTGTCATGCATTGGAGGCTTTGGCATGATAGAAAGTAGTACGATGGAAGCATTTCTGCCTGAAAAAGATGGCTATATTATTGCAGTTGTGGGTGCAACAGGCGCGGTTGGTGAGACCATGCTGGAGATTCTTGCGGAAAGAAAATTTCCTGTTGCTGAATTGATTCCTGTGGCATCAAGTCGCAGTGCTGGTTCTGTCGTAAGTTTTAATGGTAAAGATTATATTGTTCAGGATTTAGCAACATTTGACCCATCAGGTGTGGATATTGCATTATTCTCTGCAGGTGGTGATACATCCAAAGAGCATGCCCCACGTTTTGCTGAAGCGGGTTGTTATGTGGTGGATAATTCCAGTGCATGGCGTATGGATGAGAGCGTTGCTCTAGTCGTTCCTGAGGTAAACCCATATGCATTGGAGATGGCTCGCTCTAACCATATTATTGCAAATCCGAACTGCTCGACCATTCAAATGGTAGTGGCATTAAAGCCTTTGCATGACGTGAGCCCTATTGAACGAGTAGTGGTTTCAACGTATCAAGCAGTGTCTGGAGCTGGTGGTAAGGCTGTGAATGAGCTTGCCAAACAAACAGGCGCATTGTTGAATGGACAAACGCCCAAAGTAGATGTGTTTCCTGCGCGTATTGCCTTTAATGTGATTCCTCATATTGATGTTTTTCTTGAAAGCGGCTATACCAAGGAAGAACAGAAAATGATTGATGAAACACGCAAGATCATGGATGCAGATATTGCTGTGACGGCAACCACAGTACGTGTCCCAGTTTTCTATAGTCATTCGGAATCTGTGAATATAACATTTTCAGGGCAGATGAGTGCAAATCAGGCGCGCGAGTTACTCGCTGAGGCTGATGGTATTTGTGTTGTAGATGATCCTGCAAGTGAAGATTATCCGTTGGCATCGGAAGCAGCAGGGACCGATTTTGTGTGGGTTGGACGTATCAGAGATGATAATTCTTTCCCTAATTCCTTGCACTTATGGGTAGTTTCTGATAATGTACGTAAAGGTGCGGCTCTAAATGCCGTGCAAATAGCGGAAATTTTAATTCGCCAGCCTTAATTTTGATGGATGATTTCGGCTAGGTTGACCGAGGGAGGCACGCATGTGTCGTTGTGTCATGCATGTTTTTTGCGCTATAGCGCTTTCGATTTTTGGACTGTCAGGAGTAGCTCAAGCGGCATCCTTGGGCAAGGTGGACGTTGCTAGTCATCTGGGAGAGCCTTTTTATGCCGAGGTTCCTCTGGATCTGGATGAAGATGAAGCTATTTCTAGTATTTTTGTTGAATTAGCATCGCCTGCGGATTATCAAATCTTGGAAGTTTTTCGTGATTCAGCGGTAGGATCGATTCGAGCCGATGTAAAAAGCGATAGCCGTGGTAGCCGTGTTGAGCTAACATCAACGAGTGCTGTAGAAGCACCATTTTTAAATTTGATACTGAAAGTTCGTCATGGTCGAGCCACGCATTTTAAGAAGTTTTCTATATTTTTGGATTTGCCTCGTGCAGCAAAACCAAACAGGTCAAGTGAAAAAGTTTTACCTGTAAAAAGAATTGAAGACATCTCGGTCAACCCTATGTTGGAAGCAGCTCCTGTTGTGAAAGAGGTGGCACAAGAATCGAAATCAACATTTCAGGCTTATGATGGCTGGGCAAGAACAGAACAATATGGACCGATGGTCTATGGCGATACGATTTCTACAGTGGCAGATCGTTTGCGTGTAGATGCTCGCTATAGCCGCCAACAAGTGATGATGGCACTGTTTGAAAAAAATAAAGATAAATTTGACAAAGAAAATATCAATTTAATCAATGCTGGCACGTATTTGAATGTACCAAGTGCGCAAGAGGTTGAGCATATTAGTCGTGCTCAAGCGTTGGGTTTATTGAAAGAGCATAATGCCAAGTGGAAAGAGCTTACCAAGCAAACAAAATACGCCAAAGTGCAAGAGGCACAGAAAAACCGTTATGGTAAACATGTGCGTATGGGCGAAACCGCCAGTGGTGTTGCTTCTCAGCCTATAGCCCAAAATGTTAAAAATGCGGAACTGAAAAGCCCTGTAATGGAAAGAGGTGTTGCGAAGACGAGTGCTGAAAATCCAGCTTCTTCTGTTGTTGAAAATAGCCAAGGTGGTACGGCAATAGCGGCACTTCGCCAAGAGAATGATGGCTTGCAAAAACGTTTAAAAGATATGGAAATGAAAATGGCGAAGCTGGCTGCTCAACCTGCTTCGGCAGAAGTGTTGGCTGCATCGAATGCACGTATTAATAAACTTGAGTTGCAATTAGCGCGTCAGGCAGGTGAGCTAGAGAAGGCACGGAAACAAGCTTCGGCACAACAAAGTGGTGGCGAAGAGATGGGTTTGTTGACTTGGATACTGATGGGTATCGTAGCTTTATTGTCAATGATTGCAGGTTATCTTGTGTATGCATTACGTGGTCAGCGTAGTCATCCTGTTGAGCAAGAGTTGACTGAGACAATGATTGAGCCTGAAGTTGAAAGTGTTGAGGTTGAGGCGATTGATGTTGAAGTGGCAGGTGGTGCAGAATCTGCAGGTATTGAAGAGGTTGATGTAGAGCCTGTAGATTTTGAAGCAACCTTGATGGCAAGTGCTGATGATCTTCAAGGGCCTTTGACACAAACTATTCCTGAATTGACGGATGAAGATACATCTGAAATGGAAGCGTTTGGCGAACCAGATGAAGAGCCTGATCCGAATGTTGATTATTTAACAGAAGCTGATGTGTATATGCGTTATGGCATGGAAGATGAGGCTGAAAAGCAAGTTGGAATGGCATTGCGTTTGCGCTCTGATAATAAAGATGCGCATATAAAACTGGCAGAAATCCGTCATGCGCGAGGTAATAAAGCGGGGGTTGAAGAAGCTGCTTCTACAGCACGGTCTGTTTTGGTGGGCGATGCTTTGGCAGCATTTACAACTGCATTTGATGCTTTGGAGGCTGGTGGTGCGCCGACTGGGGATGAAGTAAACTTAGATGATACAATGCCACCAACCACGCTAGAAGAATTATCGAGCACTTCGCTGGATGAGGGTACATTGCAAGCGGATAGTTCACTTGATATTGATGATTTTGACTTGCCTGACTTTGCCAGTGATGAATCGTCAACTGAGCTTGGTGATACTGTTTCAAACGATGGTCTGGCGGTTGAGTTAAATGATAGTGCTTCAGCGATGGAAGATAGCCTTGATTTAGGTGAGCTTGATTGGTCTTCTGATAGTGATGTTGATATTAAAGCTGAAGACAGTGGCGCATTATTAACAGAGATGGCTACTGAGGATGTTGTGGAGCTCTCTGATACAACTGACTTGAATAGCGAGCATGCAAGCGATGAAGCCAATGTGTTAGTGGAAGAAGAGATTACACCAGTTGATACAGAAGCTGTACCAGCACAAGAGATAGACACGATAGGTGAAATGGAAACGACTGAGCAGTCTGTTGAGCCAAAAATTAATTTAGGTGATAGCTTGGACAACTTAAATTTATCTGATTTGGAAATGCCTGATTTGAACACTTCAAGTGATGAAGAGCCAAGTGCAGCTTCTACTTTAGAGGAAGTAGATTTAGATAGTACGGTTGTGATGGATTGGTCAAAAGATACGTCCGTGATTACAGCGGGCGAAGATATTGGTGGGGAAAGTGGTGCCAATTATGATGAGCTGGTTGAAACAGATATAAGCTTGGAAGAAGTAAGTATAGATTTGGACGAGGCGGATTTAGGAGAGGGGCTTGATATTGACTTGTCAGCTTTAGAAGGTTTGGATCATGACGAGGAATCAAGCTTGATTGATGAGGTCAAACCTTCATCGGATATTGTGTCAGAAGAGCCTGCTAATAGCACTTTGACTGATGAGTTATCTAGCATGTCATTTAGTTTGGATGATTTGGATGTTGATTTGGATGCCACACCTGCTGATGAAGATATGGATGACTTTACCAGCACTATTCAGTCGACACTGGTTAATTTAGGTGTTGAAGAAAGTGAGTTGGAGGTCATGTTAGAGCCAGTTGACGATGATGAGCCAGAGTCTGGAGATAAAGAAAAAGATGACTTTGACGCAGACCTAGAGTTGGATAACCTTTTAAGTGACTTGGATGATTTTTCGAGTGATGATAAAAAATAACGTTCTAAAGTAATTTGGACGTTGGTTTTAATGGAAAATGGGCAGTTTAAACTGCCCATTTTCTTTTTTTGAAGATTAGGGAGGTGCTGATCAACTCAATGAGTGATGCCTATACGCTCAAAATTACCAACGCCGGCGTTGGCAAACTTAAGGGTACCTCGAAAAACCTCGGAACTTCGCCAAACTTGTGCTTTTCACTCCTAGCTGCGTTGAATAAAATGGACAATAGCGATGCTATGACTCATTTTATTGCGCCTTGCTATGAGCGAAAATCAACGTCGTTTAACTCGTGCGAGGTTTTTCGAGGTGCCCTTAACAATAGCGGTGCTATTACTTGCGCTTGCCGCCTTGGGGTTGAAAATTTTGAATCGCACATCCACTTATTCAGAGTTAATCAGCACCTCCCTAGGGTGGGATAGTTTCTGTATGAGGTGGTTGCTGGCTAGTTTATTAATCGCAATTGTGCTTGTAGAGCATGCATGGCTTTGGTCTCTGGCGCACCTTTTATTATTTTTTTTATTGATGTGGATGTTAGAAGAAAATATTCAGCAGGTTTGGTCTAGCTGGATGAAAAGTTGGCGTATATTACGTTGGCTTCTTGTTCCGATGATTATTTTTCATGTGTTATTTACACCAGGTGAAATTGTATGGATAGGTTTTGCGCTACCTGTAAGTTATGAAGGTCTGACATTGGGTTTTCATTTGAGCCTACGTCTATGTGAAATGTTTATTTGTGCGTTACTGTTAGGGCGTTTGTTACCTATGCAAATATGGTTGCAAGCCATTACCCATGTGGATGTGTTGCAGCGTCATCTCACACCTTATCTGCGATTAATGCCGATGATGCTACGGCGAGTAGCGATATTGGTGCGGCGAACATATCGAGCATGGTCTTTAGAAGCTAAGAAAGTAAAAACTTTTGCGCCTTATATGACTGAGTTAATTGTTGTTGTGAAAGAAGATTCTAGGCACCGTGCCAAGTATGTATGGCTTGCATGGGATAAGCCTTCATTAACAGGCTTAATCGTGCAAAAGAAGCTTGCTGATAGTGCCTTGGGTTTTATGAGTAGCTTGCTTATCGTATATAGTGGATTTGAGTTCGGAGTGCGTTACTTATGGAATTAGATGCAGATATAAACACACAGCGTATTGCCATGGTCATTGAATTTGACGGACGTTCTTTTCATGGTTGGCAACGTCAGAATAATGCCATCACAGTGCAAGAGGTATTGGAGAAGGCATTAAGTAAAATTGAGGGCTGCCCACGTTCAACTATGGCCGCAGGTCGCACGGATGCAGGTGTTCATGCTGAGGCAATGTTGGTGCATGCCGATATATCAAAGGTGCGCTGGCAGCGTTCTGCACGGGCATATACACAAGGTGTAAATCAGCTTCTTCCTGATGGTGTTGTGGTGATGGGAGTTTGTGCTGTAGAAGATGACTTTCATGCAAGGTTTTCATGCAAAGAAAGGCGTTATTGTTATAAAATATGGAATCGCTCAACACCTTCGGTTTTATCAGCTTGGCGGCACTGGTGGATGCCGCGAACATTGGATATAAAAGCCATGCAACAAGCGGCGGATTATATCTTGGGTGAGCATGATTTTTCTGCGTTTCAAGCGACTGGCTGTCAGTCGCATAGCGCAGTTCGTGAGGTTCGTTATTTAAATGTGAGCCAGCAGGGTTGGGAAATTCGTATTGATATTCATGCTGATGGTTTTTTGTATCACATGGTACGAAATATTGTAGGTAACCTTGTACGAGTCGGCATGGGTAAATGGCAAGCTGATTATATACCAGAGCTTATGCAACAGAAAAATCGCGCTATTGCTGCAGCGACAGCACCAGCCCAAGGGCTTTATTTCTCAGATGCCGTATACCCTGCATTTTCTGCAAGAGAGCTGATTGGTAAAGAAAGTAATCATCTTATTGAAGCATGATGATTTGTGATGCTAGCTTTTTGTAAGAAGTAGGTTTGTTAAGTATATTGATTTGAATATCCTGACACTGTTGAAGTTTTTCGGCATCACCATAGGCAGTCACCATAAGAATGGGTAGGTGTGCATTGTGTTTGCGAATAAGCATGGATAAATCGATGCCGTCCATGCCAGGCATCTGGAAATCGGTTATGATTAAATCAAATATATCGGTATTGTTTTTTATGGATGACTCATAAATCTCTAAAGCACTTTCAGCACTTTGGGCAGTCGTAACTTTATGCCCCATGCGTTCAAGTAGGTTTTGATGTATTTGCAACACAGCAGGATCATCATCTACCAGAAGAATATGCCATGGTTTCATGCTGCTAGGGTGTTTGCTGGGGGGCTCGCTACTTGTATCTGGCTTGTTTAGAGCTTTCTCTTTTGAGTTGCCTTGATCGCTGTTAATGGGTGGAATTGTAATGCTAACTTGGGTGCCGACCCCTAAAGTAGACTGAATATCCAACTCTCCACCATTGCTATGGACAGTGCGCTTTACCATTGCTAAGCCTAGGCCCGTGCCGCCTTCTTTTGAACGGGATGTCCAAAAAGGTTTTGTAACTTTATGTATATCGTCAGGGGCAATCCCGCAACCCTCATCTTGAATACAAATATGGAGTGCTGGTGAATACGGAGTAGCAAGCTTATGATGAGAATCTGCCCGTAGCTGTATATCAATACGACCTGACTGATGCATAGATTCGGTGGAATTTTTGATCAAATTCATTAGAATCTGCTCTAATTGCGCTAGGTTGATACTCGCTGATGGTAGGTGTTCTTCAATATGGAGCAGCAGCTGAATATGTGCAGGTAACTGAATACGTAAAAGATTAACCATGCTGGTCAAAGACTGATATATGGCGTGTTTATCGGTTGAGTCAGCGTCTATGGTGGGCATATTTTGTGATAAAATGTTTGCAACCATTTCCGAACCGCGTTCACCCGCGTCAATAATGAGTCCCAATTGATCGATAATGCTTTGATCTTTCATAGTGAACTGCATGACTTCGGCAGAGCCAATAATGCTGGTGAGGACATTACGAAAATCATGGGCAATGCCAGCAATGAGGGTACTTACATGACTTTCATGCATATTTCTTTGCATCTCAGAATGCATGCTTTCACTTTGGGTAATATCGATAAGGAAGCAGATACCTGTTGTTTTTCCCTGTAGATGCAAACTGCTCGTTTGTCCCATAAGCTGTAATTTTTGATCATTGGCATTACGACCACGAATATAAAATTGCGAAGGTTTATTACGGGTATCGAGCAAACCATCTTGGCAGGCTTTAATAATCTCGTTGCCATCCTCCAGAAGCGCAATGATATCGACCTGCTCACCAATAAGGTTGGTTAGATCATCACGGTAAATATCTTGCATTGCTGTATTTACATAGGTGATACGTGGAGCTCCATCATTACTCTTTTGGAATGTAAAAATAGGGATAGGACTACGCTTTAGTATGCCAAAAGATATGTTTTGAGCTTGTTTTTTTGCATTGAATGATGATTTGGCATGTTTGCTTATGATATAGATATAATAAGGAAGCAGTATGAGAGATAACATTTGCATGACTAAAAGAGGTATATCGAGGGATAATTGAGGGTTTAAATATGTGAAAGCACTGGTAAGGAGATAGGAGAGCAATGCTAGAGCTTGGGAATAGACTAGCATGGGGTTGCCGAAGCGTACGCCATTGCTCATAATTATAAGGAAGTAAAATAGAAAAATACCGCTGCTTTGCCCGCTATCGAGAATAATTCCAAGGGCAATCAACAATGCATCTAACAAGGGCGAAGTAAGGAATCGGAAGGTGGATAAGGGGCGGCGAGGTATGTCAATGAGTGCGTAGATTTGCCAAAGGATATAAATGCTTACAGCACTCAAAGATAGTGTTTGATACGCAGTAAATAAACTGCCGTGCCACCATACATATAATGCACCAAGCGCAATGAGAATCAGGCGAGTCCAAGTTTGTTGATATTGATTGGGAATCAAACCTTGGGTGTTTGCTGGGGCTGAGTGAGCCATCCAGTGATGTAAAAAATGTTGTTTCAATGCCCTCTCCCGAGCTGATGTTTTTCCCTTTAGCTTAGCCCAGCCAACTATAGACGACTGACGTGGTGTTACCAGTGGTGATTTTCGCTGCATTGAAGGCTATAGTGCGCGAAACCTTGAATGCAGGTTTGGGAGTTTTAAATGTTGTATGTTGCTGTGCGAGCTGCCCGTAAGGCAGGTGATTTGATTGCGCGAAGTTTTGATGAACGTTCTGACCTGAAAATTCGGGAAAAGAAAGACCGTGATTTTGTAACAGAGGTTGACCAAAAGGCTGAAAATCTTATTTTGAATGAGATTCGCCGTCATTACCCAGACCATGGAATTGTGGCTGAGGAATCAAAACGTGTGAATCCCAAGGCTTCGATTCAGTGGTATATTGATCCTTTGGATGGTACAACCAATTTTATTCATGGCTATCCGCACTTTGCGGTTTCTATTTCGGCGTGGCGTGATGGCAAGCCATTTCTGGCAGTGGTTCATGATCCGATTAAAGATGAAACGTTTGAAGCACAACGTGGCAATGGGGTATTTTTAAACCGTCGCCGTTTACGTGTGGCTGAAGCGGGGCAAGTTGGGCATGCGATTTTTGCTTCAGGCTTGCCACCTTACCGTCGTCGTACACACATGGATGACTTTATGAAACGTATGGATGCATGTATGCGTGAAGCGGAAGGTTATCGTCGTGGTGGGTCTGCAGCATTGGATTTAGCCTATGTTGCAGCGGGGCGTTTGGATGCGTATTGGGAAGCAGGTTTGTGTGCTTGGGATATTGCTGCTGGCATACTTTTGGTTCAGGAAGCGGGTGGTATTGTGACAGATTTGGAAGGCGCAACAGTTGATGTAGAGAAAGGTGATATTTTGTGCGCCAATGGCATATTACATCAGAAGTTTGTGTCTTTATTAAAGGTATAGTTACGTTTAGTTCAATGTGAAATGTATGGTGGCTTTGGGTTTTAGTGGTTTTATTTTCCTTCTTTGTGTAATAGTAAAAAGCCAGTAAGGCCTCCGAAAAATAGTATGGGCAGCCAAGCAGCATAAGCTGGAGGTAATTGCTCACTACCTGCGAGCAAACCACTGGCATTGCCTAATACGTAAAACAATAAACCGAGCGTTATAGCTGCAACCAATCCCCAAGATCGTGCTGCAATGCGGCTGCCCATATTCATGGTAAGTGCCATGGCTAATAAAACCATGACAATACATGCGATTGGCGCTGTAAGTTTGCGGTTCAGCGTAAAAACAAAGCTGGATGAGCTGAGACCTGCTCGCTGTAAATTATGAGCATAATGGTATAATTGGATAAATGTCATATGGCTGGCACTGGGTGGGTCTGCGGTGCTAGGTCCGATATTGGATGCGAAACGAATATTATCCTGATGCTTTAATAGCATGCCTTCTTGTTTATCGGGGTTACTAATATACACATCTTGTAAGTTCCACTGGCCGTTTTTAAATGTTGCATGGCTAGCATCCATACGTTTTAGCCATGCGCCTTTTGCATTGGTTTCCAGCATCATCATTTTAAAGGTTTGATCTTTAAGTGGTGTTAACTGATAAAAATGATTGCCATCTTTGAGCCACTGAATACCTTGGTGGGAGGCAGGCTGGTGATGAATAATGACGCGCTCCATAACATCCAAGCGGCTATTGGTGGTTGGTGTAACCCATTCACCAATCACCATCACCAAGCTGGCACCAATAAGACCAACACATGCAATTGGGGTAATCATTTTATCCAATCCCAAGCCAGCAGCTCGCATAGAGATGATTTCATGGTGGTGGGATATTTCAGTGATGTAAATGCTGACTGAAATCAACAAAATAACAGGCATAAATTCAGCAATCATAAAGGGTGTTTTAAGCAATAAATACTCAATCAATAGCGGCATATCCATGCCATGACCAAGATAACGCGATTTATCAAAAACCTCGATAATTAAAAAAATGGCTAAAAGAGCCAGCATTGTGCCAGCAGCACGGCTTAGGCAACCATAAAACATCCAGCGAAATAAAATTGGCATGCCGCAAGGATAGGATTCCATATGACATAGGGCAATGGACGTTTATAAAGTACAGGGCACCTCGAAAAACCTCGTGCGAGCCAAGCGATGTTGATTTTTGCTCATAGCAAGGCGTAATAGAATGAGTAATAGCACCGCTATTGCCCATTTTATTCAACGAAGCTAGGGGTGAAAAGC
>JALUXZ010000111.1 GCA_027018935.1 Mariprofundaceae bacterium | reverse complement strand
GAAGGGCACCCTAGCAATCTGCTTGTTTCCTTCACTTACATGTTTCAAAAGGGCGCGTGTTACTGCGCTCAACCTTTTGAAATATGACGTTTCGGCGCATCTTGAACAGGGATAATATTGCCTTCATATGCACCTCTCTCTGTGCCCTTTGGTGGGAAAAAATGTAACAAACGACTTTCTGAGGAAGCTCTAAGTAGCTATGATGATTGCCCTGAAGCTTTGTTCACAAGGGATTCTGAAGAGTAAGACCGTAGCCATGGAACTTATTGCGAGTAACGAGACAAGCGAGGACGCGTAGAATTCATAAATAATACGGGCTAGCAGCGCACTTGATGGGGGAGTGTTTTTCTTATACGATGTATGTAACATACCGCCATCAGTCAGGAGGTATCTATGCCTATCATATGGAAAGAGGAATACAACACAGGTGAGCCTGAAGTTGATAAACAACATAAAGTTATATTTAAATACCTTGAAGATTTAGAGTCTCATATGCAAGCAGGCGATATCAATGATCGCTACATCAAAACACTGCTCGATAACTTGGGTATTTTTACACGCAGCCATTTCTGCTATGAAGAGATATGTATGCGTCGCATAAAGTGCCCTGCTGCTTCTGAAAATAAAGAGTTCCATGCCAAACTTTTGGCAGCTTACACTAAATATTGTGAACGTTTTGAAGCTGAAGGTACCAGTGACGACCTTATACAAAAGTTACATGACTTTTTAGAGAGTTGGTTGGTGAATCATATTCTGAAAATTGATACACAAATGCGCCCCTGCTTCTAAATCAATCGTGACTATTTTATGTGTTCGTATTACTTGGCTGACATGCCTTCCAAATCCCCCAAGCGTTAATACTAATCCATGAGGTTTCGAGAAAAATAAAGCCTATATTTTGATAAATAAGCGCAACAAAGAGCAATGCTACGCCGCCCAACAAACTAAGTGAAAAGTATAGTAGTTTTTTATCTGGTTGTGATACCGTTAAATAATAAGCAATCAATATGACCACCGAGCCTATTAAACTCAAGACCTGCTCCGGTGATGTTACATTCCATGAATTATCCATGCAGCAAGCCTATCAGCTTTGGCATTTGTGCCAATGCAGCCTGCCGACCACGCTCAATTTCTTGCTCTGGATTGGAAAAATCATTCCACTGTGTAAAGCCCACCAACGGCTCCACCAACACATCGGCAAAAGCTTTTTTATATTCGCGCAAATACAATGCTTTGATGCGCGTTGACCAATCTAGCATACCAATCACATTCGTAGGCTCATCACTCTCACTTGGTCTTGCACCCACATTCACTGCCACAACGAATTGCGCTGGTTTGGCAATCATGCGCGCCTCTTTGGCTGGCAACTCACTTGCTAGACCACCATCGACATAACGCTCTCCATTTATTTCCAAAGGATTAAAAACACCTGGAATTGCCATACTTGCAGCCACAGGTTTCGCCAAGTCACCCTTTGAAAATATGTGACATTCACCACAAGGGAACGTTACCGCCGTAAGGTATAAGGGTATTTTAATATCCGCAAAACTACGCCCTGCACATAGAGTATCTGCCATTTCAACCAAATCATTTACATCTGCAACCGCAATACCCGTTGCAGCACGTGTAAACCATACCGATTGCCGTGCCGCAGCCCCCAAACGAGCCAACCAACTATTATTTTTATCTGAAGCATCGCCCAACTCTGGTAATTTAAATTCCCCAAAATCATCAGAATCTAAGAAACTCAAAACACGCGCCTGCAATTTCTTTGCATCAGGTTCAAGTGCATACATACTACCAAATAGTGCGCCGATACTGGTTCCCACAATCGCATCGGGTTTTAAGCCATGTTCTTCCAAAACTTGCAATACACCCAAATGCGCCAAACCTCTGCCGCCACCACCACCCAAAGCAAGCACAAAACCATGCGACTCTTTAACAGGTAACCATTGTTTCCACCAAGTCATACGTCCTCCGGCAAACTGGCCTCCTCTTTCAATTTCGCACAGAGAATGCCTACTTCTTCAGTCGTCAAACATGATGCATGCTTACCCTCAATAAAAAACACATCGACGACACGCTCACCAAAAGATGTGATGGCAGCCCCTCGCAATGAAAATCCAGACTCATCAATTAGCCATGCCAAACGTGCTAATAATGCTGGCTGCTCGGAAGCTGCAACCTCAATCGCCGTCTGGTGTGTAGAAGCCAATGGCAATTCGCGAACACGCACGGGGACCTGCCGCATAAGTAAGTTTATTTTAGCAGGCGATATAGCGGGTATTTCATGTTTTTCACAGCCTTCTTGCAAAACACGCTCAAGCCGTTGTTTTAATCGCGACAAGTCAGAATCAATGCTCAATGCCTCGCCATCTATATTTTGCACGTGAAAAACATCTAAAATACGACCATCTTTCAAATCAAATGCCTGTGCCGCTAAGACATTAATATGCCCTGCAGCCATCGCCGTAGTTAAGGCTGCAAACAAACACGGCTGCTCATTTGCCACGACCATCACAACCGTTTCACAACCAACTTTATCAACATACAAAGCTACACCATCACCTACACCCAAGCCCACCAACATCTGCCCCAAGGGGTACAGTTGTCTCGGTGGAAAATGCATCACACAGCGCCAAGGAAGATTTTCAAAAACCTCTTTCAAACTAAGCTGTTCCGAAGCATCGGCACGAGCTAGACAACTTTCAATGCGTGTTGTCACACGCTCTGATAGACGCACCTGTAAAACCTCTTGTTTTTCGCCACCTCGCATCAAAGAACTGGCTGTTGCATGATACAATTCGCTTAACAAGCTACCTTTCCAATCATTCCACACATTTGGACCAACAGCTGCAATATCCGCCACAGTGAGTAAGAATAAATAATTCAAACGCTCAATATCAACCACTTTCTCAGCAAATGTCGCAATGACATCGGCATCAGATAAATCAAAGCGTTGTGACGTGACAGCCATGCTCAAGTGTTTGCGCACCAACCATGAAACCAATTCCGTTGCATCTCGATTTAAACCTATTTTTTGGCAAAATTCATGTGCAAGCACTTCGCCATTTTCCGAATGGTCACCAGGCATACCCTTGGCAATATCGTGAAAAATCAATGCCAAATAAAGAAGCTCTGGACGACTGATTTGATGCCAAATCTGATGTGCCAATGGCAAACGCATATCATGCTCACCATGAAAGAAGTTTCGTGCCTCACCCACGGCACGCAGCGTATGTTCATCCACAGTATAAGCATGGTAACGGTTAAACTGACCCAAGCCGACCACATCTCTAAATCGTGGAATAAAACGCCCCAAAACACCTGTATCATTCATCATTTTTAATGCTGATGCTACATTGCGGCGATCTCTCAATATTTGCAAAAATGCCGCATGTGCTTCTGGGCTAGCCCGAAAAGCATCATCAATTAAAGTTACATCGGCACGAATTTGACGCAATGTGGCACTAGATAAATGGCGATGCCCCAGCTGTGCAACATGAAAGATCCGCAATAAACGCAAAGGCTCTTGTTGAAACACCTGCTCGTGCTGAATGCCTACACGCTGCCCCTCAAGTGTAAATCCATCATCAATATTACGTTCAAAAGAAAAATACTGAGGGTGCAACAGCTCTTGAAAGTGCATGGTTAACAAGCTTGTTACACGCGCAATACGCCCTGCATGTCGAAAATAATCCTTCATAAACAACTCAACAGATGGGCGGTGTTCATCTGACTTATAACCCATGCTTTCCGCAAGCATAGCCTGTTGTTCAAAACCCAAACGATCCGTTGGACGTTTCATCAACAAATGCAATGCGGCTCGACAACGCCACAAAAAATCCTGGGCTGTACACAAATGTTCGAACTCCAATTCAGACAGAGCATTTAACGTTACCAAATCATCGCAACAATCCGTACCATACCATGCCTTAGCCATCCAAAAGACTGATTGCACATCACGCAAGCCGCCCTTACCTTCTTTAATATCTGGCTCCATCAAAAAGGCTGTATCACCCGTGCGTTTATGGCGGTTCTCTAACTCTAAAAGCTTGGCCTCAACAAATAATTTACGCTTACTTTTGAAAAATCCAGCCAACTTATCCTGCATCATTTCAAAATGCTGACTTTCACCACAAATCAAGCGCGCTTCCAAAGCCGCTGTTGCCGAATTCCAATCTTCTTTCACATGCAACAACGTCTCTTTAACAGAGCGTACCGCATGCCCAATTTTTGCACCCAAATCCCACAGAGCATATAAAAATGTTTCTAACTCTTGCCCACATTGCTCGTCCATATCATCAGCAACAAGAAACCAAATATCCCAGTCTGATTGCGGAGCCAATTCACCCCGCCCATAACCACCTACAGCAACCAAATCAACAAATTTCGAAGCATGGGGTGCTTTTTCCTGCCATAGTTGCACTAGCAGTGCATCCACATGCACACACATATCATGCATCATGACTTCGCCCGACACACCTGCATCTAACTGCTTACCCACCCCATCATATAATGCCTGCAATGGTGCTTCTTTCTTTTGGTTTGCCACTTATGCCTCCAAATCCTTCTTCAATTCATCCAATAGCTTTAAGGCATCCATTGGGCGCAATTGATCAATACTCACCGCTTGCAGCGAGGCTTCCAAGGCTCGTAAACGATTCATCTCCGATTCCTGACGACGGCGTTCCGCCTCAGCAAACAAACCCAGCTGCGCTTTATCTTTACCATCATCCAATGCTGCTGCATGCTCCAACCGATACAAATGCTCGCGTGCTCTTTTCACTACCGCAGGCGGTAAACCAGCCAGTTGTGCTACAGCTACGCCATAAGATTGATCAGCGGCATCTTCCACCACTTTATGCATGAAAATTACCTGCCCATTCCATTCACGCACAGTCACTGAAGCATTAAATGCTTGCTCATATTCCTCAGGCAAATCAGTTAATTCATGGTAATGCGTGGCAAATAAACTCAACACACCACTGGCAGCAATCAATTGCTCGGCAACCGCCCAAGCAATTGCCAGCCCATCCCATGTACTTGTTCCGCGCCCAATTTCATCAACAATCACCAAAGAGCGCGGCTCAAGTTGATTGAGAATGGTCGCTGTTTCCATCATTTCGACCATAAATGTCGAGCGACCACTGGCAAGTTCATCCCCTGCACCTACGCGCGTAAACAGACGTGTTGTTAAAGGCACGCGCGCTTCATCCGCTGGTACAAAACAGCCTGTATGTGATAGCCAAACAATCCATGCCACTTGCCGCATATAGGTCGATTTTCCGCCCATATTCGGGCCTGTTAAAAGCATAAATCGACGTGATTTCGTATGCATATGGGTATCATTGGCAACAAAATTCTCATCACTTAAGCATTGCTCAACCACAGGGTGTCGCCCACCCTCAATTTTCAATTGCTGACCAGCATGCACATCAGGGCGAACATAGCGGTATTCAAATGCGAGCTGTGCAAAACAAACCAATACATCCAAGCATGCCACTGCTGCGGCTGCAGCCTGAATCGCTATTGCATTCGAGCCAATAGACTGACGCAATGTTTCAACAAGCTCGGCTTCACGTGTCAATGCAGCATCTTTTGCACCGAGGATTTCTGATTCAAAGCTATGCAACTCATCAGTGATAAAACGCTCAGCATTCACCAAGGTTTGTTTGCGCACATACTCAACTGGCGCACTTGCGGCTTGGGCTTTGGATATTTCAATAAAATAACCAAATACTTTATTATATTTTACCCGTAAATTTTGCAAACCTGTACGCTCACGCTCTTTGGCTTCATAGGCTTTGAGCCAGTCACCCGCATCTTTTGCCAAACCCCGCAAACGATCCAGTTCCACATCAAAACCTTGCTGAATCACACCACCACCATGAAAGACTGCGGGTGGTGTGTGCTCAATCGCTATATCTAAGGTCGCTGCCAAATCATGTAACCCTTTTAGTGCAGGTTTTATATCTGAAAACATGCCTTCTCGATCATCTATTGCCTGCGACAAGCTTGGTAAAGCCAACATTGAATCCGCCAAACCGCGAAAATCGCGCGGTGCAGCACGATTTAACACCACGCGTGTGAGCATACGCTCCATATCTCGAATCTGAGCCAACCCATCACATAATTTTTGCCGTGTACCCACATCATCCAACAGACTTTGCACCGCATCCTGACGCTTAGAAATCAATGCCACATCAAGTAAAGGATAATCAATCCACTCACGCAGTAACCTTGCCCCCATCGGCGTACATGTTTTATCCAGCACATGCATCACACCTGCTTTCACATCACCATTTAGCGAAGCATAAACTTCCAAATTTCGTCGTGAGCGCGCATCAATTTGCATGCCTACCGCTTGCTCTTTAAACACGGGTAATTGTAAGTGTGATAATGCGCATTTTTGGGTTTGTTCCAAATACACCAGCACCGCACCCACTGCTGCTGCAACCAAACCATGCCCTTTAAAATTCAAGGCATGCCAATCCCCGACTCCAAAACGTTGTTGCAATTGCTCTTGCATCACTTCGGCAGAAAAACTCCAATCGCCTGGCCGATAAATCTGATAGTCAGTCAGGCTATCATCCTTGCTATGCAATAAAATTTCCGCTGGATGCAATACCGCTAAATTTTCATCCAAGCCAGCATCGCCATGCCCTTCCAACAATTTCCAAATACCTGAAGCCAAATCCAATGAGGCAATAGCCCAATGCTCGGATTTACGGCATACAGCCAACAAAGGTGCAGCTTGCTCTTGCTGTAATAATTCTGATTCAGTGATTGTGCCAGGTGTCACAACACGCACAACTTCGCGGCGTACAGGACCTTTTTTGCCATCAGGGGCTTCCATCTGATCGCAAATAGCCACACGTTTACCTGCAGACACCAGCTTCGCCAAATAGTTTTCTGCCTGATGCCAAGGTACGCCTGCCATAGGAATATCTGCACCGCCAGCCTTGCCACGTTTGGTTAGGGCAATATCCAATATCTTCGATGCTTCAACGGCATCTTCAAAAAACATCTCATAAAAATCGCCCATGCGATAAAAAAGCAGGCAATCAGCATATTCGGCTTTAATGCCTAAATACTGCTGCATCATCGGTGTTTGTTTGGATAAATCAGGAGACGGTTTGGACATGGGCAAAGATTAACAGTTAAGCCCTATAAACTTAAGCCACATCACGAAATTATTGACGAACCCCATATCATTCACATGATTCTCACACTTATGACTAACGCATGTAGCATCTACAAACCACCCAAACACACAGGTTTAGATATTCTTTTTCAGGATGAACATCTTTTTATCGTGAATAAACCTGCCAATCTTCTTTCTGTTCCTGGTAATACACCTGAAAAAAAAGATTGCATGGTATCACGCTGCCAAACGGTGTTTGATGATGTGTTTGTTGTACATCGTCTGGATATGTCTACCTCAGGCATTATTCTATTTGCTCGCCAAAAAGACAGCCTGCGAGCCATGAATCAATTGTTTGCCACACGTGAAGTAAACAAGACATATATTGCCATCGTTGATGGTCTCGTAAAAGAAGATGTAGGAAAAATTAACCAACCTTTGATGGTCGATTGGCCCAATCGACCCAGACAAAAAATTGATAGTGAAGGCAAAGCATCTTGCACCCAATACCAAGTATTAAGGCGCGATAAAAATAAACAAACCACACGCATACAACTCACGCCCATGACAGGTCGCTCACATCAGCTACGTGTACATATGGCTTGGCTAGGTCACGCTATTTTAGGTGATGAATTTTATGCTCCAGATAAAGCTTTTCATAAGGCTGACAGACTGTTGCTACATGCAAGCGGGCTTTCATTTAAGCACCCAATCACACATCAAAAAATTAACATTCATTGTTTGCCACAATTTTAAGCCGACCTAGGAGCACGCTGGGGAGGGGGGAAGATCGCATGCTCACTAGACCAACAAACTGTGTCGGGAGTCACCCCTTATAATTTATCGCGGTATATACAATCTACTTTAGCACAGTTATTTTATAAAAACAGAAAACCATTATATACCCTGTGTCTCACACGCATGTGTTTGTTAAAACAATCACCCAAAAGCATGTAATTTTGCATATTTTTTGACAGGTGAAAAATCCATTCTGTGAATCGGACAAGGGCCATATTCACGTAAAGCATCCATATGCACTTTGGTACCATAGCCTTTATGTTTGGCAAATTGATATTCAGGGTATTGATAATCCAAATAACGCATCAAACGATCTCGCACCACCTTGGCAACAATCGAAGCGGCGGCAATCTCTTGCACCAAATCATCACCACCAATCACTGCCGATACAGGGTACGCCATATCTGGCACACGGTTCCCATCTACTACCACTTCAGATGGTGATACAGGCAAAGCCTCCACACAACGTCGCATCGACAACATCGTCGCATGTAAAATATTTAAACGTTCAATATCCTCAGTCGTGCCCTGCGCCACAGCATACGCCACCGCATATTTACGAATATGATGGTATTGTTTGATACGCTTTTTCTCCGATACTCGCTTGGAATCACGGTATTTCCCCAACATTGGATCATCAGGTGATAAAATCACCGCCGCAGTCACCACAGGTCCTGCCAAAGGCCCTCGCCCTACTTCATCAACACCTGCCAACATACACTATCCCCTTTCACTCAGCCTTTTTGTTGACCTTCGTCATTGCGTGCAAAAAGGTGTTCACCACAATGCGGGCATTGACTACCTTGCAACTCATGCAGAAAACTCAATTCAGCCTGATTCATTGCTTTGGTATCATCAATATTCAGCCCCAAATGCTGGCGTACTTTTTCCAATTGTTCTCGTTCTTCATCCGTAATCACGCCATCTTCCAAAGCCTCACGCAAACTGCTCTGGTAAATCTCGCGTCGTTTCTGCATTTCACGCATAAACCCCGAAGCAATAATACCCGCAGGCAACGCCGCCATGCCAACACCAAGCATGGTAATCACCGCCGCAAACACCCTACCCATGCCCGATACAGGAATCACATCGCCATAACCCACCGTGATTAAAGTTACAATCGCCCACCACATCGAAGCAGGAATACTTCCGAATGCATCAGGTTGAATATCATGCTCCACAGCGTAAATGCCACCCGCTGCCAAGACAGCCAATACAAACAAAACAAACAAAACAAACAACGCCGATGCCAGCACTGGACCTTCTGTCCGTATGACTTGCATCAATATTTCAAGCGATTGAAAATGACGCGTTAATTTAAACACTCGAAGCAATCGAAGAACACGCAAGAAACGTGTATCAATCCCCATCAACATCGATAAATAAAACGGCAAAATGGCAAGTAAATCAACCATTGCCATAAACGACACCATATAACGCAACCTGCCGCGTACAGAATCTTGGTATGCCCTTTTCTCACAGCACACCCAAAGCCGAAGAAGGTATTCGATGCTAAATACAGCGACAGAAAAAATTTCAAAACCCACAAAAAACGACTGATATAACGTGTAAATATCTTCCACCGACTCCAAAATAATGGCAATCAGGTTGAGGATAATCAACACCATAATAAAGCCATTAAATAAGCGAGAAAGCAGCCTTTCCCCCTCTTCCAGAACAGCAAAGACCCTTATCCTAGCTTGATCCATCAACGAACTTCCCTCCGACCCAATGCACTATTACTTCCCTTGAAAAAGCTCCTTGATACCACCAATCGCACCTAAAGTCGCCGTAGCATCAATCGGCATAAACACCGTCTTATCACCCTCGCCTGTTGTACCAATGGTATTTAAAGTATCCAAATAACGAATCGCAATCAGATATTGACTAAAACCTTGTTCGCCCAGTGCTTCTTTAAGTTTATCAAGGGCTTCTTTTTCGCCATCAGCTTCAAGAATACGCGCTGTTCGATTACCTTCTGCTACCAAAATTGCTGCCTGTTTTTCGCCTTCTGCTTTCAAAATATCTGATTGACGTGAGCCTTCTGCTTCAAGAATCGCAGCACGTTTATCACGCTCTGCACGCATTTGTTTTTCCATTGCAGCTTGCACTGCTTCTGGCACCAACAAATCCTGCACTTCCACACGCTTAACCTTAGCCCCCCAATCATCTGCAGCTTCATCTAGGCTAATCTGCAAACGGGTATTAATGTCTTCACGTGAGGATAGTGTTTTATCCAACTCCATTTCACCGACCAAACTACGCAAGGTTGTTTGCCCAAGTTTCTCAATGGCATTGGGAAGGTTAGAAATACGATACACAGCATCATGTGGGTTGGTAATTTCGATATATAATAATGCATTGATTTGAATGCTTACATTATCACGCGTAATCACTGTTTGTGATGGAAAATCAAGCACGGTTTCACGAATATCAATACGTGCCATACTTTGCAAGCGCGAGTACGATGAATCACCACCATCTCCCAATAAACGCCCTAAAGCACCGCCTGCGGCAGGACTTTTCCAAATGAATTCACGTGGCTGATCCAAAAATGGCACGATAAAATTAATCCCTGGCATCAATGTTCTACTATAGTTTCCCAAACGCTCAATCACCATGCGCTCCGAATTGCGAATCACCACAATGCCTTTATAAACAAGCACAACAACCAATACTGCAACACCAATCATCACCATATCCATCGTATTATACCTCACCTTTGTCTGACTCTAATTTTTTAATAAACAGTGTACTACCGTTTACCCGCTCAATGCATGCAACTTCGCCAACCTCAAAGATAACACTCGATTCAGCAGCCCATGACACCGCTTTATACATCACCCGACCCCGTGGAGACACACGCTCAAGCACTTCTACCTGTTTGCCCACCATATAAGATACATCATCAGGAACTTCCTTTGTTCCAGGTGAACGGAAGGAGCGCAGCACCATAGCTACAACGGCTGTCGCACAAGCAAAAGCAAACCATTGCACGGGCAATGAGATCTCTACCAATGCCGAAATTAAACCAACAATCGCTGCACCGCCTGCAACAGCTAATAAATAATAAGAACCCAGCAATAACAACTCGACCACCGCAATCAGACTCGCAGCAATCAACCAAATATGCCAAGTTTCTAGACCCAATGACTCAAACATGCCGCCTCCTATTCATTAATAAGAATATTGCCAATATGAATGCAATCATTACAACAGGCAAGCTGAATCATTAGCATTCTTTTCACCCAGTACCCGCAATAGGCTGCCTATCGCCTTTGGAGATTCATCACAGGCGCGATAATATTTGTAAATCATGGGGTTAGAAGCGACTTTCTGAAGAAGCTTTATTACAACCCTTACCCTTAAAAGGGCGAGGGAGGACTATGCTAAATGGTTAGCCTAAGCTTTCCATTTAATCGAACAGCCAATCGTAGGATGTTGTACTTTCGGTGCAGCTTCACCTGCTGCCAACGCATCTGCTGCTGGCAATAATTCTTCGGCTGTCACCTTCGTCTCATCTTTCCAATAATCATCAATACGACCATGATAATAAAGCTTTCCTGCATTATCGAACATATATAAGTCAGGGGTACATTGCGCTTCAAATGTTTTGGCAACTTCTTGTGTTTCATCTGCTAGATAAGGGAAATCAATACCCCACTCCACCAGTTTCTCTTGCATGGCAGGGATAGAATCTTCTGGAAAATCAGGGTGGATATTTGGGTTAATAGCAACCGTATTGATGCCTTTTTCACGCAAGACTTTGGCATGGCGCACCAAACGCGGCCAAACTGCAATGGCATACGGGCAATGATTGCATGTAAATGCCACCACTAAACCATTTTCACCCATACAATCTTTCAATGCATGGGCTTTTCCTTCTGCATCATTGAGTGTTACATCTGGCATCTCCCAGCCTAAATCTACATGAATCGATGCTACCAAAGCCATATTTCACCCCTTTCAATAAAAAATATAAAAGGAATGATAGCCTCTAACAAGCGATGATAAAACCATAGCCTTTGTATCGATAAAGCTTTAAATCAATAATGATACCATTGTATATCCACCCAGCATAAGCCAAATAAATAGAATAATGGCAAGAATAAATGGCTTTATGCCCACACCCTTGAGTTTACCAAGGCTTGTTTCCATGCCCAGAGCTGTCATTGCCATGGTTAATAAAAACTGATCCAAATGCTGTAATAGCATAACCCATGACGTAGGCAGTAGATTCAGTGAATTCAACCCAACAACTGCTAAAAAACCCAAAGCAAACCAAGGCACGGTTAATTCTCGCCTACCACCTTTGCCTTGAGTATGGTTGGATTTATTCCACCACCATCCCACAAATAACAATGCAGGCACAAGCAACATCACACGTGTCATTTTAACAATCACCGCATCATTGCTAACTGTTTGACTTATATCACTTGCTGCCCCAACCACCTGTGCTACTTCATGCACGGTTGCACCGATAAAAATACCCCAACCATGTGCATCAAGATTCAAAACGCCCCATTGATAAACAAGTGGATAAAGAAACATTGCTAGGGTACCAAATAAAACAACCGTTGCTACCGCAGCTGCTGTTTGATGCCCCTTTGCTTTAATGACTGGCTCAAAAGCCAAAATGGCAGCTGCACCACAAATAGCACTGCCCGCCCCAACAAGTATGGCTGTCTGTTTATCGATTTTTAATATATAAACACCAATCATATAGGCAATCAATAGTGTGCTAGTCACAACAATACTTGCTGCAATAAAACCAATCCAACCAATCATAAGCACTTCTTGTAACGTGATGTAAAAGCCATAAAGTATTACGCCTAAACGGAGAATTCTTCTTGCTGTAAAGCTGATACCTGGAAGCCATGCTTCTGGCATACGGTGATGGAGCGTATTGGCATAAAAAACACCTAGCACAATACCAATAATAAGTGGACTGATACCAAGTTGATCAACCCATTGCCACTGGCTTATTTGCGTCGCTGCCAAAGCAAACAAAGCCACAAATAAAATACCATTGATTGTATCGGCTCGCCTTTCCTTACTAAACATACATTCTCTCTGCATTCATCATGAAGCGAATGTTATGATGCTAGTGGAATCATTAATAATGATAATTAATGATATAATACATCAAATTTTATGATATGTTTATCGTATGAATATTCATCCCGATCATCTTTTAAGCTTTGTTGCCTTGGTGCAGACAGGTAGTATTACTGCTGCTGCCAAATCCCGATGCTTAACCCAGCCTGCCATTTCCAACCAACTCAAACAGCTGCAAGAAACAGTTGGCATATCCCTTTATCAACGCCATGGACGTGGTGTACGCTTAACGGGAACAGGTGAGAACTTTTACCTTTACGCCTTGAAGGTTCAACAGTCTATGCAGGATATAAACAACTTTTCCGATGAGTTACATGGCTTACAAGCTGGTCGCATTTATCTTGTCGCAAGCCAAACCATTGCAAGCTCACTTCTACCCGCTGCCTTACATTTGTTTCGTCAACAATATCCAAAAATTGAGGTCTTTGTGGATAGTGGAAATAGCCAACAAGTTTTTGATAGCATGGAACAACATGACTTAGGTCTGGTAGAGAGTCA
>JALUXZ010000110.1 GCA_027018935.1 Mariprofundaceae bacterium | reverse complement strand
TTTGACATGGATGCAAGCGCACCACATCGAACAGCGGCCGTTTTAAATAATTGGAAGGAGGGTATTAGCTCTAAACGGGTGATTTCCGCCTAAATGAAAAGCTGAGTTTCTGAGGAGGCTCTATTTATATGAGCTACTGAGGGTTAGCTCATAAGTTTACAACTTAGAGGTGTTAGCCACATTTACTATCGCCACACTCCAAGCAGCAATTACAATTATCAAGGCGAACCACGGCCATCGCACTGCACTTATCGCATAGAGCTGCGTTGGCAATGCCTTCTTTACCAAGTTTTTCTTCAGCTTCCTTGCGCTTGGCAACCAACTCACCAGTTTGTAATTGCCCTTCCATCAGACCAATAGAAATCAAATGCTGTTGAATGACTTCTGCAATTTCAGCGACAAGTGATGGCATATATTTGCCACCTTTCTTGAAATAACCGCCGCGTGGATCGAAAACAGCTTTTAATTCCTCAACAAGGAAGGTGACATCGCCGCCTTTGCGGAAAATCGCTGAAATAACGCGAGTTAATGCCACAATCCACATGAAATGTTCCATGTTTTTTGAATTAATGAAAACTTCAAAGGGTTGACGATGTTCATTGGCTTGCCCTTTGTTAATCACAACATCATTGATGGTGATGTACATAGCATGTTCAGAATCAGGCGTTTTGATTTTGTAAGTATTGCCTTCAAGCACTTCATCACGCTCTAAAAGAGGAGCGATGGATGTTACGTTATCTTCTTTTTTGTCTTCTTGAGGCTTGGCAACTTCATAGGCAGTAATTTTCTTTTCAATTTTAATGCTCATATTTTTCCTCCACGAACAGCAAGCAATGTTTCAAGCCGTCGATGTAATTTATGCAATGTTTTGGAACTTTTGTTTGGGGCACTGATTGTTTTTTGCTGTATATGATCATGAGATGAAACGGAAGGCGATAATGATGCCATCACCCACAGGTTCAGTGGCGGAAAGCGAAGCTCCGCCCAATGAATGCTAAACTCTGAGGCGAGTTTAGAACTTGCCATAATAGCCTTCTTTCAGTGCATCAAAGAGGTTGGCTGCGGTATGCATTTCACCGTCATATTCAATTTCTTCATTGCCCTTGGCTTCCACAACCGTGCCATCATCCAAAGTGAATTTATAAGTGGTATTTTCCAAATCTTCCTCTTTCACCAACACACCTTGAAATACTTCAGGATTAAAGCGGAAGGTGGTGCAACCTTTCAAACCTTTATCATAGGCATACATATAAATTTCTTTAAAATCTTCGTATGGGAAATCAGTCGGTACATTGGCAGTTTTTGAAATAGATGAATCAATCCATTTTTGTGATGCCGCCTGAATATCCACATGCTGTTTGGGTGTGACAGCATCGGCAGAGATGAAATAATCAGGTAGCTGCTTATCTACATCTTCGCTAAACGGCATGGCATCAGCATTGATAAGCTCACGGTATGCCAATAGCTCATAGGAGAATACATCAATCTTCTCTTTGGATTTTTTGCCTTCACGAATCACATTGCGTGCATAATGATGAGCAAAGGATGGCTCGATACCATTGGATGCATTGTTTGCTAGGCTCAATGAAATGGTGCCTGTCGGCGCAATGGATGAATGGTGCGTAAAGCGGCAGCCTTTTTCGATTAAAGCTTCAATCAGTGCTTTGTCTTCGGGGTTGTCTGTTTGTAAAAACTGTTGCATATAGGACGAATATTTTGCCCACAAAATACGTGCTTTGATCTTATCACCGACTTTAATGCCATCATTCGCCATTTCAGGACGTTTTGCCATGATTGCAGCCGTGATTTTAATATCTTCATTCATAATCGGGGCAACGCCTTTTTCTTCGCCCAATTGCAAACCCGTTTCAAAGCCTGTGCGCGCCAATTCATAAGATACTTTTTCAGTAAAATCCAAAGATTCTGCTGAACCATACTTACAACCCATCATGGTAAGTGTGGAACCCAAACCAAGGTAGCCCATGCCATGACGACGTTTAGAAATAAGCTCGGCACGTTGTTTTTCTAACGGCAAACCATTGATTTCAACAACATTATCCAGCATGCGGGTAAAGATTGCGATGACTTCACGGTAAGTCGCCCAATCAAACTCTGCTTCATCAGTGAATGGATTGGTGACAAATTTGGTAAGGTTAATCGAGCCAAGCAAACATGCACCATAGGGTGGTAATGGTTGCTCACCACAAGGGTTGGTGGCGCGTACATCTTCGCAGAACCAGTTGTTGTTTTTATCGTTTACTTCATCAATTAAGATGAAACCTGGCTCGGCATAATCATAGGTGGATGCCATAATGACATCCCAAAGACGCTTGGCTTTAATGGTACGGTAAACTTTACAGGCTATTTCACCCTTATCATTGTGTACGACACTGCTTTTGAAATGCGGTAATAGTCGCCATACAATGGTATTTCCTTCATCATCAATTTCAGATTGGTTGGCTGGAAAAATCAACTGCCAATCAGCATCTTCTTTGACTGCTTCCATAAAGTCTTTGGTAATCAGGCAAGATAGGTTGAATTGACGCAAGCGACCGTCTTCACGTTTGGCTTTGATGAAATCAATAATATCAGGATGCGAAATATCAAAGGTGCCCATTTGTGCGCCACGGCGACCACCAGCTGAAGACACGGTAAAACACATTTTATCATAAATATCCATGAACGATAAAGGTCCTGAAGTATAAGCACCAGCACCTGTCACATAAGCACCTTTGGGGCGCAATGTGGAAAATTCATAACCAATGCCGCAGCCTGCTTTAAGGGTTAACCCAGCTTCTTTGACCATGGATAAAATCCCATCCATTGAATCAGGAACTGTGCCAGATACGGTGCAATTGATCGTTGATGTTGCAGGCTTATAAGCTTCTGCACCAGCATTGGACATAATGCGACCCGCAGGAATAGCACCATGCGCCAAAGCCCAAACAAAACGATTGTGCCAATATTCTTGCTTGCCAGCCTCTTCCACATTTGCCAATGCCTTAGCAACACGACTCCATGTATCTGCAAGTGTGGCATCGACTGCTTCACCAGCCTTGTTTTTTAAACGGTATTTAACATCCCAAATATCTTCACTGGCGGGCTGAAGGGTAATTTCTTGTTCAGAAATTGTGGTTTGTACGGCAGAGGACTGAAATTGCGGGCTCATAAGGGTAATCTCCATGCGGTATTCAATAAAATACTGAAAACAGGTGTAGTTTATCAGCGTAAGCTGTTGGTATAATTCAATGAAACAAACAGCATCGAAAGAATCACTAGCTGCCAAGTGTAGATACTATATCTTGGGTGTCAAATAAATTTAGATACACACTATAGTGTTATCGTTGCACAATCCATCCACCATTTATACATGCTTTACACACAGCTTATGCACAGCACAGCGAAATCAATGGGGTCAGACTCGATTGATTTGATGTATTTACTACTGTAAGCTTCACCTTTCTTATATTGAGAGGTGAGACATGAGTCGTCAACCGCGATTTATATTACCAGGTCAGCCGCAGCATGTGATTCAACGCGGTAATAACCGCGACGTTATTTTTGTATCGGATGATGATTACAAGTTTTATCTGGAAAAGCTACAAGCGGCTTGTGCTCGTTTTGAATGTGAGCTTCATGCTTATGTGCTGATGACTAACCATGTTCATTTGCTGCTGACCCCGCAAACAGAAGGCGGCATAGGCAAGGTGATGCAGTCAGTTGGTCGCTATTATGTTCAGTATTTTAACTATAAATATAAGCGGACAGGCACGCTCTGGGAAGGCCGGTATAAAGCGACCTTGTTAGATTCTGAAGTGTATTTATTAACGTGTTCGCGTTACATTGAGCTAAATCCCGTTCGTGCGGGCATGGTGGATGCCCCAGCCGACTACCCATGGTCTAGCTATGCGAGCAATGCGCTAG
This sequence comes from Mariprofundaceae bacterium, assembly GCA_027018935.1. Taxonomy (GTDB): domain Bacteria; phylum Pseudomonadota; class Zetaproteobacteria; order Mariprofundales; family Mariprofundaceae. The sequence continues at coordinate 9,886 of JALUXZ010000110.1, read as the reverse complement.
GGGAAGATAGTAGTTTGATTAAACCGCATGAAATATACTTAGCTTTAGGGTCAAACGAAGTTGAGCGTTGTGAAGCCTATAGGGCTTTGTTTGCCAGTCATACTGATTCAGATATATTTAATGAAATACGACATGCTACAAATAAATCATGGGTGCTTGGCTCGGGTAGGTTCAAGGATAGAATTGAAGAGCTTACAAATCGTCAAGCTGTCCCGAAGAAAAGAGGCGGCGATAGAAAATCGAAAAAATATAGAGAAAACAAAATCAATCGAGTCTGACCCCATTGATAAACTTTGGAGCTTACGCTAAGCGGCTGTTAGCTTGCTTGCCATGAATCAGCAAACAAATCAGCAAACACATTTTGGTTATGAAACCGTTTCAGTAAATGAAAAAGCAGGTAAGGTGATGGGCGTTTTTTCATCGGTAGCCAGCAAGTATGATATTATGAATGATGCTATGAGCGCGGGCATGCATCGCTTATGGAAATGTCGCATGCTTTCGATGTCATCGGTACGCTCTGATAGTGTCGCACTGGATGTTGCGGCAGGCTCGGGTGATATTGCCATTGGTCTTCTTAAAAAAATGCGCAAAGATGATCAGCATCAAGGACGCGTTGTATTGACCGACTTGAATGGTCCGATGTTGGCAGAAGGTGCGCGCCGTGTGGTAGATGAAGGGTATTTACCAGGGACTGCTGATTGCATTCAATCTGACGGTACAAAACTTCCGTTTGCCGATAATAGTTTTGATTCTGTAACTATTGCTTTTGGTATTCGTAATTTTGTCGATATTGATGCGGGTTTGGCAGAATTTTATCGTGTTTTAAAACCCGGTGGGCAATTTATGTGCCTTGAATTTTCTAAGCCTGTGCTGCCATTGTTGGATGTGGTGTATGATGCCTATTCGTTTAATGTCATTCCTGCTTTGGGTGAGCTGATTACAGGCGATCGTGAGTCTTATCAGTATCTGGTTGAGTCCATTCGCCGCTTTCCAGATCAACAGCGTTTCGAACGTATGATTAGCCAAGTTGGTTTTGATTTGGCGCGTCATGAAAATATGACTGGCGGTGTGGTTGCATTGCATCGAGGTTACAAAACATGAGTGTGATGTTCTTGCCCCTGCGTTTGATTCCGTTACCCGTACAATGTGTGGTCATGTCTTCAGTTTTGGACTTGGCATTTTCGCGTGATGCGAGTTTGAATGAACATTTGGATGGCTTAAATCATAAAGTGTTTCGTATTCATGTGACCGATACCAATGCTGTGATGTTTTTAGGCTTTAAATCAGGACGGACATGGGTACATGCCGATCATGCTGACGAAGCCGATGTGCGCATTGAAGCGACCACAGCTGGTTTTGCGCGCATGTGTTTTGCTAAAGAAGATCCCGACGATTTGGTGTTTCAACAGGTATTGAAACTATCAGGTGATTCAGAAGCGATGTTGCGCTTTAAGAAGCTTCTAGCCGCAGCAGATTTAGACTGGGAGCGTGAATTGCGAGCCTTATTTGGCGATTTCTTTGGTGCACGTGTTGCTAAAGCAGCATATGCTTTGGTGGCAGCAGAAGCCAAAGTCTCCACTACATCCAAAGATATGTTGCAAGACTGTTTGAAAAATATACAAACACCTGACCAGCAGCGTTTGCAGGCTTGGCAGGCAGGTGTTGAACAATTATCCCATCAAGTTACGAAACTCAAAGCTAAAACAACACGTTTGGAACACCGATGTGATGCCCTGCAAACATCAGAAGCATCTCAAAAAACATGAGACTGCCAAGCAAAATTCGTCGTAATCTGCGCCTGTTTCGCATTGGCTACATTCTTACAAGTCACGGTATGGCAGCGATGGCAGTACGACTGCGTTTGCTGCGCCCTTATGCTTGGCTGGTGCAATTATTCCGTGAGGACACGTTGCCCCAAGATTTGGGAGCGCAGATACGCGAAGCTTTAGAAAAACTTGGTCCAACATTTATTAAATTTGGGCAAATGCTTTCCACACGCGTGGATTTATTGCCTTTGCAAGTGGCACTTGAATTAAAGAAGCTACAAGATGATGTGCCTCCTGCACCATTCGAACATGTGAGAGAGGTGATTGAACGCACGTTTAAAAAGCCCTTAACAGGCGAGAATGGTTTGTATGCATCTTTTGATGAAGAGGCGATTGCTGCTGCATCCATAGCCCAAGTTCACTTTGCAGAATTGCACAATGGCCGCCAAGTGGCGGTGAAAGTGCGTCGCCCACATATTCATAAAACTATTGAAGCTGATTTGGCGATTTTACGACTTTTGGCAGCCATGTTTGAGCGTTATTTCCCTGAATATCAACGCCTAAAAGCACAATGTGTAGTCGAAGAGTTTGCCACCAGCATTCGTGGTGAGTTAAACCTGCGTGCAGAAGCGGCGCATGCCAGCCGTTTTGCGGAAAACCTTGAGTCACTTGACGGCGTGCGTGTTCCCGAAGTGTTGTGGGATTATACGCAGACGGAAGTGATGACCAGTGAGCGTATTACAGGCATTCCGATTGATGAACGTGAAGCACTTCGCGCTGCAGGGCATGACACCTTAAATTTGTGCGAGCGTGCCACAACATTGTTTTTTCACATGGTGTTTGTGGATGGTTATTTTCATGCGGATATGCATCCAGGCAATATATTTGTAGATGCTAAAGGTGACATTATTTTATTAGATTTTGGTATTGTTGGACGCTTGGAAGTGCGCCCACGCCGTTATTTGGCAGATATGTTGTTAGCATTTTTACGTGGTGATTACCGTAAAGCGGCGATTGTGCATATAGAAGCGGGTTATGTACCACGCAACACCAATATTTCGGCATTTGAAGATGCTCTTCGTGAAGTTGCCGTGCCTATTTTCAATCGTCCATTGGGTGAAATATCCATTGCTGAATTATTGTTATGCATGTTTGCAGTGACTGAACGTTTTCAAATGGAGACACAGCCTGAATTATTGTTGCTGCAAAAAACCATGGTGGTGATTGAAGGTGTGGCTCGCGAATTAGCGGATGACATCAATATCTGGGAGCTTGCCAAGCCGCTCGTTTCCAAATGGATGATGCAGCATATGGGGCCAAAAGCACAAATTGAATTCATGGCAAATGATGTAAAAGATCAATTGCATGAGTGGATGGTGCTGCCATCGCGTATGGCAGCGGTATTCGATCATATTGAAAACACCAGTCAGACTATGAGAGATCAAAAGCCTTCTTATATGCTACTTATGATGGGCGTATTGTTTAGTGCTTTGGGTGGTGCTGCACTTGCATCTTATGCGATGGGTATGGCGGAAGCCACTCAATGGGGCGGGCTTGTTGGCGCAGGTTTTTTATTGGCTGGCATCGTGATGATTGTGCGGGCACGATAATCATCTGCATGATGGTCTAAGCTAGTCTTTGACGCTGGCGAGGAATAAGTAAATAATAACTTTATGATGAAGAAAACGCCGTATTCGGAAGGTAAACGCATGACTTTAGCTGCTTCATTATGGAGTATATTGATGCTGCTGTTCATTAGCATGGCATCCCCGATTAATATATGGGCTGAAACGATAAATGAATGGACAATCAATATGCAGGATAAGGCAGATAACTACGCGCGCTGGTTGGATCATCCTCCCAAAAGAAGGAGTGCTTATGGGGATGCGTTGATTATGCGGAAGTTTATTTATACCTGCACGATGTTGAAGGCATATTCTGTTAACGACTGGTGCGGTTCATCATCACTCACTAAAAAGTGGCTTGGTTATGCCCGTCAGCATGGTTTTGATGTAGAGGTTCGGGGCTATAAACAAACAACATTTGGAAATTTTCATTTTCCTGAAAAGATTCTTCAAGAAATTAGAAGAGCCAACGAAAAGCAACGTTAGCCCTTCGCAACTTCATTCGATGGTAAAGCCTTTGGCTCCACGGCGCATGCCAACAGGACCAGTACGGGTGATTTCAATAATGCCAAACTCCCCGATTTTACCAAGAAAATCATCCAATTTATCGGCAGTTCCCGTTAATTCAATGATACGGTATTCATCTGAGTCAGCATCCACCAGTTTTGCTCGAAAAGCTTCAATCAATGCATCCACTTCGGAAGATGCTTGTGTTTTTACAAGTAACATTTCACGTTCAAGATGCACCATGTGTGAAATATCTTCTGTTTTGATGACAGGGATTAATTTATTAAGCTGCTTTTTGATTTGCTCAATAATATTTTCATCACCACGTGTCACCAAGGTCATCCGACTAACGGTCTCGTCCAAAGTTGGAGCTACGCTTAAGCTTTCAATATTATAACCGCGCGCAGAAAACAATCCTGCCACACGGGTTAATACGCCAAATTCATTCTCAACCAATACCGTGATTGTATGTTTCATGATAACACCATCTCATTCAAAGCTGCACCAGCGGGCACCATTGGAAATACATTTTCTTCTCTTGCAACTGCAATATCAACAAATACAAAACGATCTTTTACGGCAAATGCCTTCTCAAGCCCAGCATCAAGTTCAGCAACCGTATCAATGCGAATACCCACACCACCATAAGCCTCCGCAAGTTTAACGAAATCAGGTAATGAATCAAAATAGGAGTGTGAAAAACGCGATTCATGGAACATTTCTTGCCACTGACGAACCATGCCCATGTAGGCATTGTTTAGTAGCACCACAACAATAGGCTGTTGGTATTGAAAAATTGTTGCTAGCTCCTGAATACACATTTGAATCGAGGCATCACCCGTAAATACGACAACCTGTTCATCAGGCTTTGCCATTTGCGCGCCGATTGCAGCAGGTAAACCATAACCCATGGTGCCAAGACCACCTGATGTTAAGAAGTGATGAGGTTGTTTGAATCCGTAATGTTGTGCTGTCCACATTTGATGCTGACCAACATCGGTGGTGACAATGGCATCGCCCTTGGTGATTTCATGAACTTTGCGAATCACTGCTTGCGGCTTGATAGCTTCATCTTCTTTTTGATCAAAGCCTAGGCAATCTTTTGCGCGCCATTCATCAATTTGTTGCCACCATAATTTTAAAGCTTCGGTATCCGATGATTTATTTTGATGAGTCAACTCATCCAGCAGCTGTTGCAATACAATCGCAACATCACCGACAATAGGTAAATCCGCATGAACATTTTTAGATACTGATGTTGGATCAACATCAATATGAATGATTTTTGCATCGGGTGCAAAAGCATCCAAGCGACCTGTTACACGATCATCGAAACGTGCGCCTACTGAAATCAATAAATCGCAATGTGAGACTGCCATATTGGCTTCATATGTACCGTGCATGCCGAGCATGCCTACAAAATGACGATCATCAAAAGGAATGCCACCCAAGCCCATCAGTGTATTGGTTACAGGCATATTTAATTGCTGACTAAGCTCAAGCAATAGTGCCGCAGAGCCTTTGGCATTCATGATGCCGCCACCTGAATATAGCATCGGGCGTTTGGCTGTAAGCATGGCTTTAATGGCTTTTTTAATTTGACCCGGGTGACCTTCTGTTTTGGGCTGATAGGAGCGCATGTTGACACTTTCAGGCCACTCAAAATCACATATTGCAAAGCCAATATCTTTAGGAATATCCACGACAACAGAACCCGGACGACCCGTTGTGGCAATGTGAAAGGCTTGGCGAATAATCATTGCCAAATCTTCGACTTTCTTAACCAAAAAGTTATGTTTGGTTGCCGAGCGTGTGATGCCGATAATATCGGCTTCTTGAAAGGCATCGCTACCAATCAATGCAGATGGCACTTGCCCTGTAAAACATACATTGGGAATGGAATCGGCATTGGAATCAGCCAAGCCTGTAATAGCATTGGTTGCGCCAGGCCCAGAAGTCACCAAAGAAACACCGCATTTCCCTGAAGCTCGCGCATAACCATTCGCGGCATGAAGTGCTGCTTGCTCGTGGCGCACAAGAATATGTTTAAAGTGATTTTGTTGAAAAATAGCATCGTAAATGGGCAGCACTGCTCCACCAGGATAACCAAAGATAGTTTCCACACCCTCGCGTCTTAGACATTCCACAAAGATTTCAGCACCAGTCAGTTTCATCATTCTGCCTTATTTAAATATGAATGGATTTGGTGTTTGTTTGCCCATAAAAAGGGGCGAACATACAACCATAAAAGGTATGCGAGCATAGGATTTATGTGTAACAAGTCAAGAATATCAACAAAATATAAATGAGACTTTGCAGGAGAGTTTGCAATAGCTAGCTTGGCTGCAAAATAGATATTGAAGTCTTCCTGCATTAGGCGTTGAATGTTGAGGATAGCTTGGATGCAGACTTCATGGACATCCAGATTGGAGATTAGTGTTATGAATCATTTACAGGAAGTTATTGAAAAAGCTTGGGATACGCGCAGCGATTGGGATATGCACAACGTTGATGCTGAAATACGTGAATCAGTCATTCGTGCCGTTGATCTTTTGGACAATGGTGGCATCCGTGTTGCCGAAAAAGGTGATGACGGCATTTGGAAAACCAATGAATGGATGAAAAAAGCCGTATTATTATTCTTTAAATTGCACGATAATGAAGTCATTCACGGTGGCGATACGGTTTATTATGATAAAGTACCGCAGAAATTTGCCAATTGGGGCGAAGATATGTTCCGCAAAGGCGGCATGCGTGTGGTGCCTCCTGCAACAGTGCGCAAAGGCTCATATATAGCACCGAAAGTGGTGTTGATGCCATCATACGTAAATATTGGTGCCTATGTAGATGAAGGCACGATGGTGGATACTTGGTCAACTGTGGGTTCATGTGCGCAAATTGGTAAAAATGTACATTTATCAGGCGGTGTTGGTATTGGCGGTGTGTTGGAGCCTCTGCAAGCCACCCCAACCATTATTGAAGACAACTGTTTCATCGGCGCGCGTTCTGAAATTGTGGAAGGTGTGATTGTACGTGAAGGCTCGGTGATTTCTATGGGTGTTTATATCGGTAAATCTACCCGTATTATTGATCGTGCGACAGGCAAAGTGTTTTATGGTGAAGTACCGCCATATTCAGTGGTTGTTTCTGGTTCTATGCCAGGTGCATCAGGTGGTCCAAACTTGTACTGCGCAGTGATTGTAAAAACAGTGGATGAAAAGACCCGCTCCAAAACAGGTATTACCGAACTGCTACGTGAGTAAGGCTTCTTTAGCTGCACGGCTCGATTTTTAGGAGCCGCTGACCAACGCAATGAATGATGTCTATACGCCCAAAATCGCATATCCACTTTTTAGAGTTAATCAGCACCTCCCTCGTGGGGATTTTCGGTTTCATTATTAAATATCTTATCTAAGGGGTTGAATCTCAATATTTAACCCCTATATAGGCAACAACCAACGTCATGATTCGGTGAAGCTGAAGCATGACTCATTTAAATAACATCGAAGGAGATACAACGATGGCAACTAAGGTTCGTCCTTTACATGATCGCGTGATCGTTCGTCGCTTAGACGAAGAAGAAAAGTCTTCAGGTGGAATCATTATTCCTGATTCTGCTAAAGAAAAACCTGTGCAAGGTGAAATTGTCTCTGCTGGTAAAGGCAAGATTTTGGAAAATGGCGATGTTCGCCCTTTGGATGTTCAAGAAGGTGATGTTGTTATCTTTTCAACCTATGCTGGCACAGAAATTAAATTAGATGGTGAAACATTCTTGATGATGCGTGAAGACGACATCCTCGGTGTGATCACTAAATAAATGAAACTTTCGGTTTGCCACCTTGTTTTCCCGCTAACGGCGTTGAAAAATGTTCACTTACAGTTAGTAAGCTGCGCTTTTTCGCCTTGTTAGCAGAAAAAACGGCAGCAATCTGAACAGTTTGTTATTTTAATAAAATCATTAAATTCAGGAGATTGAACCATGGCTAAAGAGATTCAATTTGGTGAAGACGCACGCGCAAAGATGATGAGCGGCGTAAACCAATTAGCAAACGCAGTAAAAGTAACATTAGGCCCTAAAGGTCGTAATGTTGTGTTGGACAAATCTTGGGGCGCACCAACGATCACCAAAGATGGTGTATCCGTTGCCAAAGAAATCGAATTAGAAGATAAATTCGAAAATATGGGTGCACAAATGGTGAAAGAAGTTGCATCTAAAACTGCGGATATCGCAGGTGATGGTACAACGACTGCGACTGTATTGGCACAAGCCATTGCCAAAGAAGGCAACAAAGCTGTTGCTGCTGGCATGAATCCAATGGATTTGCAACGCGGTATTGATAAAGCTGTTGCGGCTTTAACTGCTGAGTTGGCAAACTTATCAAATCCAGTGAAAAACCAAGAAGAAGTGGCGCAAGTAGGCACTATTTCTGCCAATGGCGATGAAGAAATTGGTAAAATCATTGCTGATGCGATGGATAAAGTAGGTCAAGAAGGCGTGATCACTGTGGAAGAAGCCAAAGGCTTGGAAACAGAATTGGATGTTGTAGAAGGCATGCAGTTTGATCGCGGTTATTTGTCTCCTTATTTTGTAACCAATGCAGACCGCATGGAAGCAGAATTAAAAGATGCATATATCTTGTTCTTTGAAAAGAAAATTTCAAACATGCGCGACCTTCTTCCAGTATTGGAAGCTGTGGCTCGTTCAGGTAAGCCTTTGTTGATTATCGCTGAAGATATTGAAGGCGAAGCATTGGCAACGTTGGTTGTAAACAAAATGCGTGGCGTGATGAATGTTGCTGCGGTTAAAGCACCTGGTTTTGGTGATCGTCGTAAAGCAATGATGGAAGACATGGCTATTTTGACCAATGGTAAAGTAATTTCCGAAGATCTTGGTTTGAAATTGGAAAATGTAACCATCGAAGACTTGGGTCAAGCAGGCACTGTTCAAATTACCAAAGATACCACGGTGATTGTTGATGGCGCAGGCGATAAAGCTGAAATCGAAGGTCGTGTTGCATTGATTCGCAAACAGGCTGATGAGTCTACTTCTGATTATGACAAAGAAAAAATGCAAGAACGTTTGGCTAAGTTAGCTGGCGGTGTTGCGGTGATTAAAGTTGGCGCAGCCACTGAAGTGGCGATGAAAGAGAAGAAAGACCGTGTGGATGATGCATTGCATGCAACACGTGCAGCAGTTGAAGAAGGCATTGTAGCTGGTGGCGGTGTTGCCTTGATTCGTGCAAGCAAAGCATTGAATGGTTTAACTGCTTCTAATAGTGATCAAGAAGCTGGTATCAATATTGTTCGTACTGCGGTTGAAGCGCCTTTGCGTCAAATCGTTTCTAACGGTGGTGGTGAAGCTTCTGTTGTTGTGAATGAAGTATCAAAATCTTCTGATGCAAACTTTGGCTACAATGCTGGCACTGAAGAATACGGTGATTTGGTTGCGATGGGCGTGATTGATCCAACCAAAGTAACGCGTACTGCATTGCAACATGCAGCTTCAATTGCTGGTCTATTGATTACCACTGAAGCAATGGTTGCTGATATTCCAGAGCCAGCTGGTGCAGCTCCTGCAGCGCCAGATATGGGCGGTATGGGTGGAATGGGCGGTATGATGTAAATAAAAATCCTCAGTATCACGAGGTAGCAATAGAGCCTGTAACCCTAGTGGTTGCAGGCTTTTTTATGCGCTAATAATCATTGATATTTGATATAGAAAATAAAATTTATTTTGAGAAAGTAAACACTGAGGGGTTTCTTAAAAAATTACCTTTCCCCATTGGTTTATTAAGCAATAAATGCAGCTTCAATTTCAGCAATTTGCCCTTCTTCATGGTTGACTTGAGCAAGCTTGTAAATAGAGTTCCCTCAGAAACCCAGTTTTTCATTTATGCGAAAATTGACCATTTATAGCCCATATCCCCCTTCCAACTATTTAAAATCCTCTGGTGTTTGATGTGATACTCTTGGATCCATATTGACATA
>JALUXZ010000109.1 GCA_027018935.1 Mariprofundaceae bacterium | reverse complement strand
TCGCCGTTGCCTCACGCGCATCATCTCCGCCATAATCAGGGCGTTCATCCACTTGACCATCACGCATCACTGAACCGCCCAAACGCACATCCGCGGCATATGCCAAGGCGACTTCAGGATAGCCTGCATTGGGTGAAGCATGGGTTTGTGCTTGTGCTTTGACGGCGCACCATGGCGCACTTTCTCCCACCCGCAACAGCAACCAAGCCGTGATACGTGCAGGCACATAATTTGCCACATCATCCACCTTGGCAGCCCACCAGCCAAACTGCATGTAGCGTTCATTTTTATAGCCCCACATCGCATCAAGCGTATTAATCATGCGATACACACCTGCACCCAATGGACCCAATATCATAAACCAAAACAACGGTGCAATCACAGCATCAGATGCATTTTCCGCTAAAGACTCTAGTGCTGCACGACGTGTTTCTTCTCGTTTCATTTTTTTAACATCGCGGCTCACAATCATGGATAAGGCATCCCGCGCCTCTTTGACCGTCTTTACGGTCAATACCGTTTGCACATGTTCAAATAAAGATTTCCAACCTATGGATAACCACAATACCAGCACATCAAACACCCAACCCAAAAGGGCATGACCTAGCCATAACAATATACAAGACACGCCAATCACAAATAACCATGCAATCGCGCCTGCCTGCCTATCTTGAGTATATAAAAATGATTCACACCATGATGCCCAACGCCCAAACCAAGCCACTGGATGCCAACGATTCGGCAAATCTCCCAAAAGCCCTTCTAAGGCTAGTGCCAACAGCAATGTCATGATTGTCTACTCTCTAATTTATACATTTGAAGCACTTCCATATCTTTGTAATTAGCGATTCTTTTTGCTTCTTCCCCAAATAAATAATTTGAATCTGGTTCGATACCAACACGCCCAATATCTAAACGGTCTGCATCCCAACAAGTTGCCACCGTGACACAAGCTGCACTTCGCCCACCTGTATGACCAGTACATGCCAATACCAGTTTTTTCAACTGTTGCTCCGTTAAATCAAGGTAAGCTTTGTTTTCTTCTGCAAACCTTGCCCCTCGAAGCCCATGTTGAGGGTCTCTAAATTCATTTTCCCTCATACAATCATGAAAATAAGCGAAATATGAGATAACCTTTGTATCCGCACCCGTAAATTGCGCCAAATAATGTCCATTTCGTTCAACTGCTTGCCAATGATGTATGCCATGTATGGAACTATCAAAAAGCTTCGATGAGCTTTGTAACAGGTTTAATATTCTTTCATCCAACTTCTTAGTCCTTTCTTAAACATCTTCTAAATGCAACTGCATACTATACGTTTTACATCGAATTCGTGGGTTTGTGGAACATGCCGCCATCAAACCTTGGTGAATTTCACTTGCAACAACCATCCCATACACCTCGTGATTAGGATTTTCGGCTTTAATCAACCCCATATACATAGATATTTGCCCAAAAACCTCATACTTTGCAACTCCCGCTTTAAGTTCCACTACAAGTAATTGATCCCCTTTTTCAAGTAATAAATCTAATCGTACCCCACCAACAGAGTATTCAGACCCTATCAATTCATAGCCAGGGAAAAGTTCTGGGACTTGAGCTTCAAGTGTATTATGCAAATCTCGCTCATAAGTGAACGTTCTATTTATATTCACACTCTCTACATCATCAACAAGGCACTTTGCACTTAAATGCTCTGAGGAACCCTTATCGTTAATAAGATTTTCATATTGAATCATTGCACAACGAGCAGTTCCTCTTCCATAGTCACCAACCGTTCTTTTACTTCCTCTAAGATCATACATACTTCTTACTTTTTGAACTTCATCAGAGTTGCTTATTGTAAAAATATCTATGCCATGATCTTTAGACAAATGATTGATACCTGCAACATAACTACTAATAGTATTTTGAGTTTTCCCCTGTTTAGCCAAGTATTCTTTAAACTTATCTCGCATATCTTTCTCCTAGCACATTAACTTGTCATCTTCGGATATTTTTGCTTTAAACCCAGCTTAAATAAACTTACTCTCATTTTTCCTTCCTGTTAACTAAGAAAGGTACTAATAATTTAGCAGAAACTTCTTCCTCCAAAGTATCTGCCAGTTTATCCAATGAAGCCAATGTTCGCGCCTGCTGATGGGTGGCATCACTATGGGTCACACCCATCCACTTCAACCAAGCTTGGCGAAATGCTCCTTGCTCAAAAAGACCATGCACATACGTGCCCCAGATTTGTTGATCTTTTGAGCACTGCGCAAAAGGAAATAAAGCGATATCAGCATCAGAAATACCATGATGAATTTCATAGCCTGTAATCCGTATTTTTTCAGGAAAAGCAGCCGTATCATCCACTTGTCTTAATACTTTCTCTACACCCATCTTGGTATGCAATGGTAAATAACCCAAGCCTGTGATGCTTACGCCTTCCACACCATCATCCTCTATCGCATGCCCAAGCATTTGC
>JALUXZ010000108.1 GCA_027018935.1 Mariprofundaceae bacterium | reverse complement strand
ATTGTTCGTACGATTGATGGTGTTAAAAAAGAACCTTATGAGCATGTTACCATTGATGTGCAAGAAGAATATCAAGGCGCTGTGATTGAAAAAATGGGTAAACGTGGCGCGGAAATGACCAGTATGGAAGCTGCTGCCGATGGCATGACACGTATTGAATTTATTGCCCCCACCCGTGGTCTGATTGGTTATACATCTGAATTTATGACCGATACACGCGGTACAGGCATTATGAACCATGTCTTCCATGAATATGGTGATTATGTGGGTGCATTGCCTGGTCGCCAAAATGGTGTGCTGATTTCTATGGCTGCGGGTGAAACAGTGGCTTTCGGCATGTGGAAAATCCAAGAACGCGGCAAATTATTCTTTGGTGCTGGTGTGAAAGTCTATGAAGGTATGATTATCGGTATTCATGCCCGTGATAATGATTTGGTTGTGAATGCTACTCGTGAAAAGAAACTCACCAATGTACGTTCATCGGGTAAAGATGATGCTATTGATTTGGTACCACCTATCAACCTATCTCTTGAACGCGCGATTGAATTTATTGCTGATGATGAATTGGTGGAAATTACACCTCAAAACATTCGCCTGCGTAAGCGTCTGCTCACTGAAACTGAGCGCAAACGCAGCACACCGAAAAAAACGAAGTAAACCACGCGAGGGTTTCTAACAGCCATTCTGATCCAAGAGTTATTTGATTTTAAAGAACTGCCAACCTGAAACTGCCTCTACCGACCCATCTGAACCTAAACTGCTAATACGCCATTTTAATTCTTTTCCACGGTGCTCAGTCAACCAAGGCGGCGATTGATAATACCCAACCCCACCTTTGATGACGGCAGATAAAATAACCTCACCATCCTCTGTAACATCCAGCTTCTCAAAAACAGCCGTATCTAAAGCTACCCAAGTAAATTGAACATTTGTAGCAGCTTCAATATCCTTATTCGGCAATAACAATTCAGCAGATTTTCCATTGAGCCCATTCGGTGCATAGTTACCAACGTAGTATCTTAGCATAGGCATAGGAAAACCTGCCGCACCACCTGAAGCAACAGTAGCTGTAACCGCATTGGAATTACTTTCTTTATCCACTGTAGCTTCAACTCTAAATAGCAATTTATAATAGCCATCCGCCTGATGTGGTATTTTATTAACATCCGGCCCTGGCACAGTGACTTCACCTGTAGGAGGTAAGAATAAATCAAACCTTTCTAATACTGTATAACGTTTCTGCAAAGCTCGTTTTTCAATAGGGAGTGATGCCTCAGGCAATAAATCAAAATCACTTGGCTCCTCATCCCCTGGCGAAACAACCTCCCACCTTCCTGTCAATCGTCCCGTACCCGTATAACGAACTTTTGCTACAACTTCAGGTGGCTCTGAACCCTTAGGAATAATGACTACTGGACTATCAGACATGAACTTCATTTGTACATCAACCAGCGAAAAAGGAACGCGTGCTCCACCTCCAGCCATGCGGCAAGTCACCACAGCATACGCTGTTGGATTGGAAAAATGACGTACATAAAAAAATCTAGAATCCTTACCTTGCTGTGCATCTTGATAAGCACGGCGTGTTACCGAAGCAGGAATCGACATAATATCCGTAAAATTATTATTCCCTGCCGTACCACTTGCTCTACCGATAGTATTTCTTAAAGGTAAGCGCCCAAATACTGTTCCAGCCACACATGGGTCAGTTGCACTAACCCCAGTCGTTGTTACCGCACCACACCAAAAAGCCTCTACCGCCTTTTGCCCTGCTGACAAACCCTGAAATGTAAGAAACACTGTGCTTGGGCTAGAGTGACTCACATTAACCCCACTGGGATTTACCCCAGTAATAGCAAATGCAGATGATATATTCATTGCCCCATAGAACAGCAGCAATGTTATGATTCGTGTAATATATTTCATTTGTTTTTTCATAACAGCATACCCCTCAAAACACATTCAAACTTATGCCAGCAAGCACCTTCCAACCGCTAACATCTGAACTGAAACCAAATAAGTTATCAACCGTTTTATTAATCTGTCTCTCATAACGTAAATATGCCTGTACTGGAATAGATTTTCCCCCATAACTGGGCATACTATATTGCCATGTCACTTGGCTATTCACAAAAAGACTATTTGAATTTGAATTTTGTTTCGTATCACTAATTCGGCTTGCTTCAAGGGCGCTACTAAGTGTCCAATTTTCAAATACTGTCCAATTAAGACCAATATTTCGGCTCAATGTATAAGTGGAAATAGCCTGTTCAATATCTTTTACACTACTTCGACTTATTCCAGACGTGAGCGTTAGTTGATTAAAGAGCATAATTTGAGCATTCAAGCCATGAAGAACATTAACAAAATCAGCTTTTTCACGCCCTAATTGTCGATTATCTTGCCGAGATTGATTGTAATTATAACCCACACTCCATATATCACCGCTCCAATTACTCGATACACCAATAGTTT
>JALUXZ010000107.1 GCA_027018935.1 Mariprofundaceae bacterium | reverse complement strand
ATACACGCCCTTCAATCAAATCAGACATGTGCACATCCACGGATGTAAAACCAGCCTTGTCAAAAGCAGCCGCCATTTCAACTTGCCCATTCACACCTTGTTCTCTAAGTACTGCCATTTTAGGACGGGTGTTATGGATAAACGGCGCTGTAATGTCTTCGCTTACATCATAAGTTAAATCAGCAAATAATCCTTGATCATCAGGATTGTTGATGCTGTCAAAAGCTTGCTGGGTGCATTCAGGGTTATCCCTCAAGCTTGCCAATTGGAAAGAAGTTTCACTCCACACTTGTTGTAGCGCTAATACAGGCTCATCCAATACCGTTTGTTGATTGAATACCATATGCAATTGCAAATCATCATTGGTACTGCCCAAAAGGTGCGATATGTCTTCTAAACCATATTCATTCAAGGTTTGTAATACTTGCTCGCGTTGTTCGCGTTGAATTTGAATCACTGCACCAAGCTCTTCATTGAATAAAATACTAAGTGCATCATCACCCAGTTCATCAAGATAAATATCAACGCCTGTACGCCCTGCAAATGCCATTTCAGCAAGGGTAGTAAACAAACCACCATCCGAGCGATCATGATATGCAAGCAGCAAATCTTGCTGGTTCAGAGATTGGATTGCATTGAAGAAGTTTTTGAACAATGCTGCATCATCCAAATCAGGTGTATGTTCGCCTGTGCTTTTGTAAACTTGCGCCAAAGCAGAGCCACCCAATCGATTTTTACCTTGCCCAAGGTCTAACAATATCAAATCAGTATCGCCCATATCGGTGCGCAATTGGGGTGTTAATGTTTGGCGAATATCTGTCACGGGCGCAAATGCAGATACGATTAATGATAATGGTGATACCATTTCCTTTTTGTCTGATTCACCTGAGCCAGATTTATCTGACCAAACCGATTTCATGGACAATGAATCTTTACCCACAGGAATGGAAATACCGAGTTCGGGGCATAATTCCATGCCGACTGCTTTCACTGTGTCATACAAGGCGGCATCTTCACCTTGATAACCGCAAGCTGCCATCCAGTTCGCCGATAGTTTAACATCACCAAGCTTGGCAATGGAGGCTGCGGCAACATTGGTTAATGCTTCGCCTACTGCCATGCGCCCTGATGCCGCTGCATCAAGCACAGCAATGGGTGTACGCTCGCCCATTGCCATGGCTTCACCTGTATAATTTGTGAAATCAGTAGCAGTCACAGCCACATCAGATACAGGCACTTGCCAAGGGCCAACCATTTGGTCGCGTGCGACTAAGCCTGTAACCGTTCTGTCACCAATGGTGATAAGAAATGCTTTGCTGGCGACAGATGGCAGTCTTAGCACACGCAAAGCTGCTTCTTTGATATCAATATTTGATGGTAGTGGTGTAGAAGTTGTTTGCTCATGGGTTACATCACGCAGCATCTTGGGCGGTTTACCCAGCAATGTTTCCAAGGATAAATCCACAGGTGCTTCACCAAGCAAAGTATCATCCACATGTAAATGACCATTATCAGTGGCTTCACCAAGCACTGCAAATAAGCAGCGTTCGCGCTCACACATCGCCGTGAAGGCATCTAACGATTCGGGTGCAATCGCTAGCACATAACGCTCTTGGGCTTCATTGCACCAAATTTGCATAGGGCTCATGCTTGGTTCCATATTGTGCACTTTGCGCAAATCAAACCAGCCACCACGCCCAGCATCATGAATCAGCTCAGGTACAGCATTGGATAATCCACCTGCACCAATATCATGGATAAAAAGAATAGGATTGTTATCACCCAACTGCCAACAACGATCAAGCACCTCTTGGCAGCGGCGTTCCATTTCAGGGTTACCACGTTGCACAGAATCAAAGTCTAAATTTTCTGCATTGGCTCCAGTATCCATACTCGATGCCGCACCACCACCCAAACCAATCAGCATCGCAGGGCCACCAAGTTGGATAATCAATGAGCCAGCAGGCACATCATTTTTATGCACATGACGGGCATCAATATTGCCCACGCCACCTGCCAGCATAATAGGTTTATGATAACCTTTAAGCTCACCTACCACATCTTGTTCATAGGTTCTAAAATAACCATTGATATTGGGGCGACCAAATTCATTATTAAATGCAGCAGCGCCAATCGGGCCATCCAGCATAATCTCTAAAGCTGAGGATACGCGCTCTGGCTTGCCATGGTTATCTTCCCAAGGCTGCTCAAAGCCTGGAATTTGCAAATTGGATACAGTAAACCCGCACAAGCCTGCCTTGGGTTTGGAGCCAATGCCCGTTGCGCCTTCATCGCGAATTTCACCACCCGAACCTGTTGCAGCGCCTGCAAATGGAGAGATCGCGGTCGGATGATTATGGGTTTCTACCTTCATCAAGATATGCACATCATCATCATGGCCATGATAGGTTTTATCCTTGTCGGGATAAAAGCGTTTGGATTTGCCGCCTTCAATCACCGATGAATTATCGGCATAGGC
>JALUXZ010000106.1 GCA_027018935.1 Mariprofundaceae bacterium | reverse complement strand
CGATTCGTCAACGTGCATCCATCCCAACGTCTTGGCTGGAAATCAAAATATCAGAGGGCAAAAATCGGCAGGTTCGCCGTATGACTGCTGCTGTGGGCTTCCCTACTCTGCGTCTGATTCGCTATGCTATTGGCAATATCACTTTGGATGGTTTAGCACTTGGTGAATATGATAAACTGGATGAACATAAACTTTGGTCGCTATTTCCCAAACAACAGCAGGCAGTATCGAATAAAAATAAAACCACAAAGACACGAAGGCACAAAGGGTAACAAGTTTGGGCAATATGCATTTCCACCTATTCACCCATATCAAATACTGAAAGAAATATTTGTGTGTTTGGATGGCTATTTATTGTTTGGAGAAAGCAATTAAAGGGTAGCGTCCCATTTTCAATTTAGAAGTAGTTTACCTTTGCGCCCAAAATATATTTGCCGACTTTTCAAGGTCACCTAATGAGCCAACGGAAAAGCTTTTTGTTGTAATAATAAGGTGCAATGCAACAACCATTACCTCAATGTCCTTTAGCGCATTATCCAAGTCAGGCCACTTTAGGCCTTCTTTTTCTATGTTAAGTGGAGAATAAGAGGCACTTTCCATATCATACTGTAGCTCTAAGTGAGCTACAATTTTATCCCTAATTTTTTTAATTATAGAGTTACTAGGGTTAGCTTGAAAACTGTCCCAAGTTGTTTTAAATGTCTCCCATGCTGTATCAAACTGTTTACAATACCCATCACGTAATGGCTTTTCATCAACCTGACACCACTCCCGTGCTTGAGTTAGAACTTCAGTTTTTCTAAGCTTTTCATAAATAGAAGAAATGCTGATAGAGTTTTTATCACTATTATCAAAAGCAATATTACAAATATCTTTAATAACATCATTTGCAATTGTGTATCGTATTACATCAAAACCTCTTCCTGCCTTCCCCTTTCCCCAATTTGAGCATACATCTGGGCTAAAAAGTGCAGGCTTAATAATTGCATATTTTTCTTTTACAGAAATATATGCATCCATAAGGAGCTCTTGCTTTGCTTGCAATTTATTTAAACATAGTTCATTTGGATGCATAAGCAGGCTACTTCACTTGCTCCAAATCACGAACAGCACCTTTATCCGCTGATGTGGTAAGTGCTGCATAGGCTTGAAGTGCTTTAGAGACTTCACGCTTACGACCCACAGGCTTCCAAGCATCTTTACCCTTAGCTTCCATAGCTGCTCTGCGGCTTGCCAAATCATCATCTGAAATAGCAAGGTTGATGCTACGGTTGGGAATATCAATATGGATGGTATCGCCATCTTTAATCAAACCAATTGCGCCGCCTTCGGCAGCTTCTGGGCTTGCATGACCAATAGATAGGCCTGATGTGCCGCCAGAGAAGCGACCATCGGTCAATAATGCGCAAACCTTGCCCAAGCCTTTGGATTTCAAATATGAGGTGGGATAAAGCATTTCCTGCATGCCAGGGCCACCTTTAGGACCTTCATACGTGATAATCACAATGTCACCCGCTTTAATTTTATCATTGAGAATCGCAGATACGGCATCATCTTGGGATACAAACACCCGCGCTGTACCTTCAAACTTCCAAATGGATTCATCCACACCTGCGGTTTTTACAATACAGCCACGCTCAGCAATATTACCAAACAACACAGCAAGCCCGCCTTCTGTAGAATAGGCATGTTCTACGCTGCGAATACAGCCATTTTCACGGTCTGTATCCAGAGATTTCCAACGCTCTGATTGCGAAAACGCAACTTGGGTAGGAATACCACCGGGAGCTGCTCGAAACATCTCACGCTGCGCAGTATTTTCCTCGTTTAAGATATCATTACTATCCAGTGCAGCACCTAAAGTTTTTGCATGCACAGTTGTCACATCCCGATGAATCAATCCACTCCTATCCAACTCGGCAAGAATCGCCATCACGCCGCCAGCCCTGTGTACATCCTCCATATGATAATGTTGTACGGCAGGTGCAACCTTACAAAGATTGGGAATTTTGCGACTTAAGCGATCCATATCTTTCATGGTAAAATCAACTTCTGCCTCTTGGGCGCAAGCCAATAAATGCAACACTGTATTGGTGCTACCACCCATCGCAATATCCAATGCCATGGCATTTTCAAAAGCTTCAAAGGTGGCAATCGAGCGTGGGAGTACCGATTCATCATCTTGCTCATAATAACGCTTGGTAATTTCAACGGCTGTGCGCCCTGCTTCTAAAAACAACGCTTTTCTATCCGCGTGGGTGGCAAGCAATGAGCCATTGCCCGGCAAAGACATGCCCAAGGCTTCGGTTAAACAATTCATGGAATTAGCAGTAAACATGCCCGAACAAGAGCCGCAAGTGGGGCATGCCGAGCGCTCAACCGCTGCTACATCTTCATCGGTTTCGCCATCATCCGCCGCCATCACCATCGCATCCACCAAATCAAGCATTTGTTCACGATTTTTAATGGTCACCTTGCCTGCTTCCA
>JALUXZ010000105.1 GCA_027018935.1 Mariprofundaceae bacterium | reverse complement strand
GGTGCCCTTAACAATAGCGGTGCTATTACTTGCGCTTGCCGCCTTGGGGTTGAAAATTTTGAATCGCATATCCACTCATCCAGAGTTAATCAGCACCTCCCTTGGAATCTTAAGTCAAAAGCTCGCCAATAAGCAGCTTGGCATTACCCATTTCTTCTAATTGTTTATCACTTGGCAATAATTTCGAAATCTTTGATAAAGTTTCATGCACGGTCGCATTGGCATCAATAGTATTTCCTGCAGCTTGCTCTAATGCCGATGAGGCTATCACGAAAATATCCTCAATATTTTTTTCCAAACAAATCTTTTCCAAAGTTTCTCTCAGCAATGCATGCTCTTCAATAACACGTCGAATAGCTTCAACATACTCTTCATCAGCATCGTTATTACAACGCGTTTCAAGAAACAACACCGATTCAACCAAACGTTTTGCAACCATTGAAAACTCCAAAATACAACAGGCAGTATAGCTAACTCTACCTACCATAACAGCAAACTTCTGGAATCTGGGTCACACTTTATCACACAGCATAGAAGCCCCTAAATAGATTCTACTCAGAAGCTAAGAAATGCATATATTTCAACAAAAATAATCGCCATGCATTCCTTTGAATGCAGGCTTATAAAGGTAAAAGAACCATGTTACTGCGCTCAACCTTTTGAAATATGATGTTTCGGCGGATAATCTATTGCAAATAGCATACGCTGAGGAAATGGCGCGACAAAAACACATGGTCGTTGGGTCATTGGGTGCAATAAGCGCAAACGCCAAGCATGCAACATCAAACCTTTCCCTCCCAAAGCCTTAAACTGTTTCAAAACACCTTTCTCTGCATATTTTGGATCACCCAAAATTGCATGACCTTCATTTTGCAGCTGCACACGCAGCTGATGGGTGCGTCCACTATGCGGTTTTAATGCCACCATGGCGTAATCAAAATCATCTTTATTACATTCCAACATCACTTGGTAGTCTGTGACTGATTCCTTGCCATCTTCATCACCCACTACCATGCGCTCACCAGCGATGGATACACCTTTGGATAATTTCGATTTCATACGCGCTGCATGCGGCTCTGGGTGCCCCTCTACCCATGCCATATACGTCTTATCCATATCCCGTTCACGAAATGATTCTGTTAAGCTACGCAGAGCTTGTAAATTTTTTGCCAACAATAAAACACCCGAGGTATCACGATCCAAACGATGTGCCAAACGTAAATCAGGTAAATCACGTGATACCTTCAAGGCTTCAATTAAACCCGCTTCATGCCCACTTCCACCATGCACGACCAATCCCGCAGGTTTGTCGATAACCAAGAGCCACTCATCTTCAAATAACACGACAAGATGCTCAACTTGTCGCAATAAAAAGGCGGGGATTTCACCCTGCTTAGCCTCTTGAGCATCACTTTGCCGAAGACTGGCTGGCACAAACACCTCATCGTTTACCTCTAAATGATGGTTAGGTTTACAACGCTTGCCATTCACCCGAACATTACCTTTGCGAATCAAACGCATGATGAGTGTACGTTTTTCATTACCCAAATAGCGCAATAACATGCGATCCAAACGGCTACCATCTTCATCAGAAGATATACTTATCCGCCCCTTTTCATTGATAAAATTTGCCAAGTGTGCTCCTATGCGGTTAGTATCATCGACCGTACAGTTTGTTCCACGCGAACATCGTCTACAAGAAATGATAAAATGATTTGACTGCTCTGACCCTCGCCAGATTGCTTACCCAGCAAACCTAGCGATGCAGCAAACCCGAATACAGTATTTTCGGTACTTGTGTAGATGATGTCCAATGTGTTGAGCCTGTGCAAAATAAAATATCCGTTTGATGGTTTAACCACTGATATTGGCCACTTCAATGATAAGTGAAAGCTAAAGTCCAAGTTGGTGAGATAATGAAGGCATAACTGCTTTGTATTGGTTTTTAACAATCATTCTCATGCCTTAACCTGTGTAAAAGGTTCAGTTTTACACACAATAACAAACCCCAAACGGCACAGGAAAGTGCCATGAGCGCCATAAAGAAGGTGATGCTGATCAATGCATCCCATGATGAAGAAAGTCGCGTAGCCATTGTTCTCAATGACTACCTGCAAGAGCTAGATATTGAATCAGCTCACAAAACCCTAACCAAAGGCAATATTTACAAAGGTACGGTCACCAAAGTTGAAGCCAGCTTACAGGCAGCTTTTGTAGAATACGGCTCTGCCAGACAAGGTTTTTTACCTTTAAATGAAATCCATCCGGATTTCTGGAAAGAAGGTGCAGATAAGTCTGCTGACCCTCGCAAGGTTAATATTCGTGATGTCTTAGAGCATAAACAAGAGCTATTGATTCAGGTTGTGAAAGAAGAGCGCGGCAATAAAGGTGCTGCTTTAACTACCAATATTTCATTGGCTGGTCGTTATACCGTGTTGATGCCGAATAATTCTCGCGGCGGTATTTCTCGTAAATTATCCGAAGAGCAACGCCGCGCCATCAAACAAATCCTCACCCATCTTAATGTACCTGAAAATATGGGCTTGATTGTTCGCACTGCGGGTAAAGATCAAGAATTAGAATCTCTGGAATGGGATTACCAATATCTTCGTCGCCTATGGGATGAAATTCGCATCAAGAGTGACAGCGCACCATCGCCAACCCTAATTTATTTGGAAGGTGATTTGGCAACACGGGCTATTCGCGATCATTTCACCGATGATATTGATGAAATTTGGGTTGATAATCATGAAATTTACACCCGTACCAAAGCCTTTGTACATGCTGTTTTACCGGGCAAAGAAAAACTCGTCAAACTCTACCGTGGCAAAGAGCCTTTGTTCCGCAAGTATGGCATTGAATCACAATGTGAAGAAATTCATGAGCGTGAAATTCGCCTACGCTCTGGTGGCTCTATTGTTTTTGATCCAACTGAAGCCTTAACCTCTGTTGATGTGAACTCCTCTCGTGCAACGGGCGGAAAGAATATTGATGCCACTGCCCTTGCAACCAATTTAGAAGCTGCTGAAGAAGTTGCTCGCCAGCTACGCATTCGTGATATTGGCGGCTTGGTAGTCATTGATTTCATTGATATGGCAAATCGCAAACATGCGCAACAAGTCGAAGAAGCATTACGTGATGCCACACGCCCAGATAAAGCACGCATTCAATTTGCTAAAATATCGCGTTTCGGTTTACTCGAAATGTCTCGCCAACGTCTGCACCCATCAGTGCGCGAATCCACCACCGAAACATGTCCTCGTTGCCGTGGTCGCGGCTCTATTCGCACTGTTGAATCCATGGCATTGCAAATGCTCACACGTATGGAAGATTGGGCAGAAGCTGGCAAGAAACCAACCCTAGTTGTACAAGTACCATCTGAAACGGGTGAGTATTTGATGAACAATAAACGTGAGAATATTGCTCGTATTGAAGAAAACCATGAATTGCAAATCACCTTGCAAATCAAACCTGAATTGATGATCCCGCATTATCGTATTGAACGCCAATGGAACGAAAACAACCAACAGCGTGTAGAAGTGCTCGAAGATACCAGTAAAGGACGCAAACCAGCCAAGCCAAATCGTAAACTAAACCCTCTAAAACCTGTTGTTGGTGTTCCAACACCACAGCAACGCACACCACAAAAAACAAGTAGTTTACCTGCTTGGATTGTGGCTTTGTTGGATATATTATCAGGTGCTTCACGCAAGAAAAAACGCGAGGAAGAAGAGCGCAAACAAAAACAACAACAAAATCGCAATCGGAATCGTAAAAACCAACCGCGCAAGCGCAGAAATCAACCACGCAAAGCAAGACCTACAGAGCCAAATAAGCAGACGCAAAAGAAAGCTCATGCCAATAAACCATCTGCTGATAAGCCATCTGCTGATAACAAAGCCGTTGAACCCAAAGACGCAACCGCAAGCCCTGAACAAAACAATAAAGAGGGGGTGCAGCGTAAACGCCGTCGCCGCCGTCGCCGCCCAACAAAGCGTACGAATGAAAATACAACTGGTGATACAAACAACACTGAGCAAGCAAGCAATAAACCCAAGAGCGCAGAGCCTAAAGCCTCCGCGCCTAGCAAAACAGCTGAGGTCAAGACTTCCAAAGAAACAAAACAGGTGAAAGCCAAACCTGAAAAAGTTGAAACGCCAGCTAGCGCAAGCGAATGAGTCCTTCACAGGAATTGTTATCACTTACCATTCCTGAAGATATGATGGGTCAGCGGCTTGATCATGCGCTGGCTCATTTAAGTGATTTATCTCGTAGTCGTGTCAAAGAGCTGTTGAAAAGTGGAGCCATTAAACACAGCAACCAGCATGCAACTATAAAAGCATCCACAGCTGTTTGTGCGGGAGATGTTTTCACAGTTCATGTACCAGAAAATCGTCCAATGGTACTCACACCAGAAGATATTCCACTGGATATTTTGTTTGAAGATGAATATTTACTTATCGTAAACAAGCCACCTGGCATGGTGGTGCATCCCAGCCATGGGCATGGCACAGGGACATTGGTACATGCTCTATTGCACCATTGTGAATCATTACCTGGCATCAATGGGGTTGAAAGACCTGGCATTGTACACCGTATTGATAAGGACACATCAGGTTCACTGGTCATTGCAAAAACAGAAACCACGCATCACGGACTGGTCACTCTTTTTTCTCAACATGATATCAATCGACAATATCTTGCTTGGTGTAAAGGTGTAAGCAGCTGGAATCACCAGCGAATTGAGCAGCCGATTGGCAGGCACCCCCATCACCGCCAGAAAATGGCCATTGTAAGTGCAGGGAAAATCGCCATTACTGATGCCGAACTTGAATGTCGTTTTGGACACCAGTTTAGCCGCATGCGTTTAACCCTACATACAGGGCGCACCCATCAAATCCGTGTACATTTAGCCGCTGAAGGCTTACCTATTTTGGGTGACTCCACCTACGCGCGTAGCTTCAATCCTAGCAAAGCTTTACCCGAATCTGTGCACAATGCACTGAATCAACTAAAGCGGCAGGCACTGCATGCCGAAATCCTTGGTTTTGTGCATCCTATCACTCAAGAAGAAATCTTCTGTAAAGCTCCGCTACCCGAAGATTTATGCGTATTAAATCATGCCCTTGAGCATATATCAGACTAAATCATAAACATGTTTATCGCATCAAAGCTATTTGCTAAACATCATATCACAGGCATCTTTAGTGAAAGACAAGGCGGCATTAGCCCTGCGCCTTTTGACAGCCTTAATCTGGGTCTTAATTTGGGCGACACTGATGAAAATGTACAACACAATCTCAATCAATTATGCACTGCTGCACAGCTTCCCATTCCCCACCGTAGCCGACAAGTGCATGGCACAAGCCACCTATTATGTGAGGGGGAAGGTCTGCAACACAGTCATCAAGCCGATATTCTCATCACCCGTACAGCAGAATCTGCTGTTGCAGTACGCACTGCCGATTGTTTGCCTATATTACTTATTGATAAACAAGCAAGGGTTGCTGCTGCCGTGCATGCAGGTTGGCGGGGAACTGTTCAAAATATTGCAGCAATAGCCATACAGAAAATGCAAGAATACGGCGCAAAACCTGAGCATATACTTGCCTGTTTAGGCCCTTGTATCGCAGCATCTTGCTTTGAAGTAGGTCTCGATACTGCCAATGCATTATCCCATAGTCACCCTCAAGCCCAGCAATACATCTACTATAAAGACAATAAAGCACGGGTAGATATACAAGCAATTAATGCCTTACAACTTCAATCTTCATCGCTAAAAATTAACAATATTGAATCCATTAAATGCTGCACTTCCTGTTTGCCTGAACGTTTTTTTTCTTATCGCCGAGATGGCATTTACTCTGGTAGACAACTCGCCATTGTGGCATTGCCCATGTCACTCTAGCATCCCGCCCATGAATCGTTTGTTACTATTACTCGTTATGACTGTTGGACTTATCACTGGCTGCGGAAAAGAAGAGGTTTCCCCCTCTGACTCTGCAAAAGCAGACTTTATAAAAGCCAAGGAATATATTGATGCTGGTGCCTTTACTTCAGCCAACTTATTTTTGGAAAAATTCTCAAACAAGCACCCTTACAGCCAACATATTGCCGAAGCCGCATTATTGCGTATGTATGCCGCCTTTAAGAGTGAGGAATATATTCTTAGCGAAACACTTGCCACACGTTTTATTAGCAACCACCCCGATCACCCTGATGTTTCCTACGCACAATACATGTTAGCCATGAGTTACCTTAAGGAAACGGTCGTTTCTCAGCGTGACCCTGCACCCACAAAGCTAGCTCTCACCGCTTTTAAAAAACTAATCCATGATTACCCAAAGTCTGATTACCTTCCAGAAGCCAATATTCATATACAAAACTTAAAAAACAAACTTGCTGAACATGAGCTATATATTGGTAAGTTTTATTTCGATCATAAGCGTTTTGTTGCTGCAACCAACCGTTTTCAAGAAGTTGTAAAAAAATATCAAACCAGCCCTGCTATCGAAGAAGCATTGTATTATTTGGCAGCTAGTTTCGCATCATTAAAGCTTAACGATAGCGCCCGTGATAGTGCCGTATTGCTGCGCCACAACTATCCAAAGAGTGATTGGAGTGAAAAAGCTGCGGTATTTCTATAAATCTACTGCTGTTTTCATATTGCTGGCAGCATTAACTGCCTGCAATGTAACAAACACAGCCGATGTTTCTGCCGTATTGGATGCGCGTAACCTTGCAGTGAACGAGAAAAATATTGCTGCCTATGCGGATATTATAGTCGATGATTATAATCAGAATAGTCATACAAAAGATGATGTGCTTATGCAAATATTCAACCTATTTAAACACTTTCAAGCCATCCAAATGCAAACGCACAATCGCCACATTAACATCATCGATGATATGCATGCCCTATGTGAGCAAAGCTATACGCTTAAAGTCATGGCAGATGATGAATGGCGAAGTATGGTCCAGCAAGAGCAATTACAACTCACCAAACAAGGCAATACTTGGAAAATAAGTGGCGGCTTATAGAACTTTTATTTTCGCTTTCGTCCCAGTGGAAAATCATCCACATCAATGGCTTTTCGTATCGCTTTGTTCGCCTGTATAAGAAGCTTCAATTCTTTTTCATTTAACAAACCCTGCGCACATAAATCCAACCCATTTTCTTGTGTAAACACCACATTTTCATCACGCAAACGCTGTTCAATCGGCTCAATTTTTAATGTTAATAACAAAGCTTCTTCTAAGCATCCAACCACATCATTGGCATCATCTGGTAAGTAAATACCGTCTAGCCATGTCTTGCGAGCATCCCCAGGCTCTTGTAATTGCAAGGCAAGCTGCTGATTCAAACCATCGGATGGTTTCTGTAGCGTCCGCCCCAAAGGAAATACCCATGCATAAAGTTTCCAGCGCACCAGCCGAACAGGGAAGTGTCGAATAATGCCATGCAATGCTTCTTGTACCTCATACAAGGCATATTGACATGCCCACTGAACACTCACCTTATCTGATTCAGCTTGCCCATCATCTTCAAAACGCTTAAGCGTTGCTGAGCAGATATACATATAAGCAAGTGCATCAGCAAAACGACCCGATAACATTTCTTTGCGCTTCAACTGACCTCCCAGCAGCATCAGAGCAACATCACTCACAACTGCAAATGCAGCCGAGAATCGTGCCAATTGTTGATAGTATTTTGCCATACCCACAACATTCACAGGGCTTGCCGCCAAATGCCCGCCACTCACTGCAAATAGAACTGAACGAGCAATATTACGTGTCAGATGCTCAGCATGCTGCAATATAAGTGAATCAAAGGCTTTTATATTATCGGACTGTAACGCCTCCATTTCCTGTTTTATAAAAGGGTGACAACGCATTGAACCTTGTCCAAAAATAATCATGCTGCGGGTTAAAATATTTGCACCTTCCACAGTGATACCAACAGGTATGGTTTGATACATGCGTGCCAAATAATTGGATGGTCCCATGCAAATACCACGCCCCCCATGCACATCCATGCCATCATTAACCACCTGTCGCATACCTTCAGTAAGATAATATTTCACAATCGCAGTAATCACTGCAGGTCTCTCCCCCTGATCCAGCATTGATAATGTAAGCAGTCTTGTTGAATCCATCATATAGGTCAGCCCACCAATACGAGCCATCGCTTCTTGTACACCTTCAAATCGACCAACAGGAAGATGAAACTGCTTGCGCACCCGTGCATATGCTCCTGTTGCTTGGCTCACGCGTTTTCCTGCTCCAACACTTAACGCAGGCAAAGAAATACCACGCCCCACTGCCAAACGCTCTACCAACATTTGCCATCCTTTACCTATATATTCCTGCCCACCAATCAGCCAGTCCATTGGTATAAACACATCTTTACCACTATTGGGACCATTCATAAATGCTGCATTGAGCGGGTAATGCCTACGCCCTATTTTCACACCCTTGGTAGCTGTCGGAATCAACGCACATGAGATACCCAAATCTTCAATATCGCCCAACAAGCCATCAGGGTCATAAGCGTGAAAGGCCAGACCAAGCACCGTCGCAACTGGGCCTAAGGTGATATAACGTTTTTCCCAATTAATACGAAAACCAAGCACTTCTTTATCCTGATACTTACCTTTACAAACCACACCGACATCAGTCATCGCACCAGCATCAGAGCCCGCGACGGGGCTGGTCAAGGCAAAACAAGGGACTTCCTCACCTTTCGCAAGCTTGGATAAGTAATGATTCTTTTGAGCCTCTGTACCATAAGATAAAAGTAATTCTGCAGGACCCAAAGAGTTCGGAACCATGACTGTTACTGCCGCTGTTAAAGAGCGACTAGCGATTTTTTGCACAACCTGCGAATGCGCATATGCCGAAAAACCTAACCCGCCATACTCTTTAGGAATAATCATGCCAAAAAAGCCATGTAATTTAATGAATTCCCATGTCTCTGGTGATAAATCGTTACGTTTATGAGTAATATCCCAGTCATCTAGTATCGCGCATAATTCTTCGACATCGGAGTCTAAGAATTTTTGTTCTTCATCTGTTAGTTTATTTTTTGGTATATGAAATAATTTTTGCCAATTAGGATTACCTGAAAACAACTCGGCATCCCAACCTACGGTACCCGATTCCATCGCTTCTTTTTCACTGCTAGAAATCGGCGGCAATGATTTTTTCATATATTGAAATAGTGGCTCCGTCATCCAACGCCTACGCATGTCGGACCAGTGCAAAGGAATCATACAAACAGCAAGTATCAGCCATAATACTATGGCTAAACCGCCGCCAATCCAATTCAATACAGTCATCACAAACAATGATCCTGCAATAATCGCTGTCCAAACTAACAACGAAAGTTGAAAGCGAACAAGCGCAAACAACAATACACAAACAAATGCCAACAAAACGAACCACTGCATAGATACCTCCAAAGCACACGACTGTTTTTAAAAGAACTAAACTTTAGTCATAGTCTAGACCAAGTTCTTTCACATCAGCAACTATTGAAACAAAAAAAGGGAGCCAATGGCCCCCTCTTTATAAGACAGAGGTAATATTTTAAAAACGTAAGGTGTAATCAGCCGAAAATATATGAATATTTGCTTTATATGTACCATTACGCTGCGTTCCTGCTGGCGGTGGGGTTGTTGCTGATGCTGTTTGATTGACATCTTTTACTAAAATATAACCGTATGCAAGGTTCAAAGTTCCCAGCGAAAACTCTTGCCCATAACCAAGCGTGAAGAAATGCCTATCATTGCCAGCTATTCGAGGAGAAAAATTAGTATCATTAATAGGACTGGCATCAAATGCATAACCTGCACGTAAGTGCATATCTTCTTGAAATGACCACTCTGTCCCCAAAGAAAACGATGTTGTTGCTTTCCAGTTCTCTTTTACTGTCTGAGAAGTTCCTGTAATAGCATTCAAAGTCGATGTACCATAATCAAATTTTAATTGATCAAATGTTTTCCAGTTAACCCAGTCCACCTGAGCACTGACTAGAACATTTTCTGTAGGGTGAAAAGATATTCCCCCTGATACCATATCTGGTGTGGTAAATGATGTTGTAACTGTTGATGATGCACCCGTTAATCCTGCAAAACCCAATGCTTTGCCACCAATAGCTTTGCCTGCAACATCTACTTTTACACTACTACGATACGTCAATCCTGCATTAAAGCTGTCGCTCTTATAAAAAATAGCTGCATTACCACCCCAGCCATCACCATCGCCATGTTGTGTAACGGCTGTACTGTCAAAAGCCACACTTGGTACATTGAAATACATCACGCCCATCGCAATCGAAAAATTTTCATTGATTTGATAAGCAATCGTTGGATTCACATTAATCATACGAATCTCTGAAAAAGTAAGGCTTTCACTAGCTCCGCCTGGATTCACAGGTGTTTGAGCACTGGTAAATGGAGCCCCTGAATTCGTCCAATCAGTTGAAAGCCCAAATGGCGCATTCACTGCCAGACCAAAAGCA
This sequence comes from Mariprofundaceae bacterium, assembly GCA_027018935.1. Taxonomy (GTDB): domain Bacteria; phylum Pseudomonadota; class Zetaproteobacteria; order Mariprofundales; family Mariprofundaceae. The sequence continues at coordinate 3,426 of JALUXZ010000105.1, read as the reverse complement.
ATAGGCGCATCCTCCATGTTATAACTCACATAACCAAACGGAATAATATGAGTCTTCTTATCCATGGAATACCCTGCACCATTAGGAGCAGTATAATCAACCGTCGGTATCACAACTTGACCACCTGCTGTAATTGAAACGCCATCTTGAAACACTAAAGCCGCAGGGTTATACCACGCTGCTGTTGTATTATCGGCAACGCCTGTGAAAGCATTTGCCAAGCTCATCGCTTTCGTCCCTTGATCTTTCACCGCAAAGCCAGATGCAAAGGCTGGTGAGCTAAGCAATAAAGCCACCATAAATATAAATAAATGCCGCATAAATCCTCCCTCAAAGATTAAAACCACTTGCTAGTTATAATACAAAATATAATATCTAGCAAGCCTCAAGCATAAGCCCCTTCCTACTCCGCTACAAAAAAATGTCTTTCTGCGATATTCGATACATCATCTTCATGCCTCAATGTGTTAAAAGCGCATCAGAAACCGAACAACCTTTTTCGTACCTTTAGAAAATAATTTTTCTGCATAAAAACTACCTGCGATACGTTTATTTACTTCCGATAAAGTCGGATATGGTGCAATCATGGATGCCATCACTCCGATTTTCATCTTCTGACTGATTGCCAATACCCATGGTTGAATCAACTCGCCCGCATGCAAGCCAACAATCGTTGCACCCAAAATATGCCCATTTTGTTCCGTAATCACCTTCACCATACCTTCGGTACGTTTTTCAGCTTGAGCACGGTCATTTTCTTCAAATTTCCAACGCAATACACGCACGTTTTTTCCAGCAGCTTCCGCATCAGCTTCTGTCATGCCCACATGTGATAATTCTGGATCAGTATACGTCACCCAAGGAACCGCCGAATAATCCACCTTCGCTGGTAATTTAAACAACATATTACGAATCACAATACCAGCTTGATAAGCTGCCATATGTGTAAATTGATACGGTCCTGCGACATCACCAATAGCAAAAATACGTTTATTTGAGCTTCTTAAACGCGCATCGACCTCCACACCCTGCGGGCTATATTTTACACCTGCTGCTTCCAAATTTAAGCCATTCACATTGGCGCGCCTACCTGTAGCAATCAGTATATGTGAGCCTTGGATACAGGCTTTGTTCGGGGCATCTTCCGAACCCATCTCACAATAGGCACTGATACCCTCATCAGTTTTCTCAATGCGCAAATTGCGACCGCCTTCATAAAAGACCATGCCCTCACCACTTAAACGATCAATAACAATTTGTGCCAATTCACGATCATCTTTCATCAGCAAGCGTGCCAGTTCCATCACGGTCACTTTAGAACCCAAGCGACGATGGGCTTGTGCCATTTCAATGCCAATCGGGCCACCACCAATAACAATCAAATGCTCAATGGGTTCTTTGTTATCAAAAATATTTTCATTGGTGAAATAATCCACCCCATCCAAGCCTTCAATCGGTGGTACAAATGCTGATGAACCTGTCGCCAATACAAAATACTTGGCTTTAACTTGCACATCACCAGCCTGTACAGTCTTCTCATCAATAAATGATGCGGCTGCTTGTATTACCTTCACACCCAAAGACTCAAAACGCTCTGCCGAATCATTCGGTGCAATCGAGGCAATCACATCATGCACATGTTTATGAACCGCAGTCCAATCCACCGTCGGTTCATGCGACTGTATACCAAAGGCTTTAGATTCACGCATATTTTGCGCCACATGCCCTGCAGCAAGCAGTGCTTTGGATGGCACACAACCTGTATTTAGGCAATCCCCACCCATAGCTGCTTTCTCAATTAATACAACATTCGCACCCATTTGTGATGCACCAGCGGCAACAGACAAACCGCCTGAACCCGCCCCAATCACGCAAATATCCGTATGAATGATGTTCATAGTATTTCTCCTGATGATGCTTTCGCACTACCTTTATTTTTTGCCAAGCGTTTATATATAACAGGCACCAGTGCGAGCAGCCCCAAACCTAGAAATGCACCCATCATTTCAGGTGTTAAAATACTAGCTGCTGAAAAGCTTTTGCCCTGCTCAAAGACCTTGCCCAAACCACTGCCTGCCAAGGCATACACAAAGGTCGCAGGGATAATGCCAAAAAAAGTTGCTAGCACATAAATACGTAAAGGAACCCCTAAAAAGGCAGGCGCAAGATTCACCAAAAAGAATGGGAATATCGGCACAACACGAAGAACAAACATATAACTCCACACATCCTGCTCAAAACCTACTTGCAACTTCTTTACTGAATTGCCCGCTTTTGCCAATAAAAAATCACCCAGCGAGGTTTTGGCAATAAGGAATAAAATAGTTGCTCCCAAAGTAGCACCAGCCACCGCCATGAATGTGCCCCACACTGCGCCAAATAAAAAACCGCCGCTTAAAGTCATCACCATGCCGCCAGGCAACGATAAGGCCACTACCAAGATGTAAATACTGATATAAACCAAGGATGCCATGATAGGATGCGTAGCGACCTGCTGCGATAAAGTATGGCGATGTTCTGCCAAAGCATCAAAGCTTAAATACTGCCCTAAATCCAATGCAAAGAAGCTCACAATCGCTGCAATCATCAGCAATATAGGAAGAAACCGTTTTAATATATCCATAATTATTCCACCAGCAAGCGATAGTTAAGTGTTGGGTTTAGCGGACAAGAATAAAAATACGCGCCTTTTTTTAAGCTAATGGGGTAATCTTTAGATGCCCCTGTTTGAATATTCCCGCCTGATACTGAAGGCAATGTAAGTCGCCCTAAACCCTGACCACGCAACCAAAAACCTAAAACATACGGCACATCACGATTTTGAATGCGAAAAACATAAGAGCCTTCTTGTAAGTGCAGAGTTTGACTCAAAGCCAAACGCTTATCCTCTGTTTGCTGGTTAATAGCCACACAGTCTTCTGCTTTTTTTGATTCAAACCCATAATCTTGCTGCTCTGTTTCTATAAACTGACAAGCAGTCTGGGTTAATTGAATCACAACAGGTGCAGCCAATGCCTGCCCCGTCTCCCATAACCATAAACTCATAATGCCCAAAAACCACACATGCATCAGTCACTCCTTCATAAGCTTTTGTGGTGGTCGCCATGTTTGTTTTTCAATTACAGATTTATACAATTTTATTTCAAACCCAAGATTTGATACCTCATTATTTTCTAAGAATATCTGTAACTATTCAGCATAGAGTACCTCAAAAAAGCTCGAACGAGTCAAACGGCGCTTATTTGTTCGAGACCACCAACAGTAGGCACTCGAGGCGGAAAAGCGCAACTTACTACTGTAGGGCACCTCGAAAAACCTCGCTACTTCGCCAAACTTGTGCTTTTCACCCCTAGCTTCGTTGAATAAAATGGGCAATAGCGGTGCTATTACTCATTCTATTACGCCTTGCTATGAGCAAAAATCAAC
>JALUXZ010000104.1 GCA_027018935.1 Mariprofundaceae bacterium | reverse complement strand
CTTCTGTTTTTCCAGAATGACCGTTTCCAAACCAGCATCAACCAAGCGTTTTGCCGCTGCCGCTGCCGCAAGGCTAGCTCCCACAATGACTACATCAACCTGCCTCATTCTCACCTCTACGTTCAACCACTATGCCTAACAACTCCGCCACACAAAATACAGGCTTCCCTGTTATTTCTCGCAGCAAAACCATATCAGCATGGTTTTCAACAATTACCCGCTCAAAACATCGCCCTTGAACCAGCCATTGCACCTGTTTTTTTACATCAAATTGACCTGCGTCATCTGCAACACTGCCAATTCCCGTCGCGATTGCCATACGATTCAAATCTAAGTTCATCCCGCAGCCTGTTTGTTTGCGCAGTGCATCATAATGTTCAATACGGTTGGCATAATCGGCATGAAAGGGTGCTGCATCAATAATGTACAAATCATCATCACCAATTTGCGCTTGAACACTGGCATCACAACTGATCACAAAAGGGCTTAACGCATCTTCTTTTTTGCTGTTTTCGGGCAAAGAAATGTCTTGCCGAAACTGCGTAATCATACCCGTTAAATCAATGTTTTCAGGACATATCGCATCGCATGCACCACAGTGAATACAGTTTTCCAATGGCTCACGCAAATCATCAGCTTGTGCCCCTGACTGCATGGCTTTGGCAATACCTTGTGGACTAAACATCACATCGTGATGTTGTTGCCACATAGGACATGGAAGAATGCAAAGCGAGCAGCCTTGGCAATCCGCATATGTTGCAACGATTGAAGTTTGTATATTCAGCATCACAAAAACCTAACGGTGAAGCTCCATCAACTCAATAAAACAGGCTTATCAATTGCCATAACGCGAAAGCAAACGTTCATCATACAGCCATGCTTGCAGTTTTTCTTGGCAATCGTATTGCTCGGCTTGCTGCTCAATAAAAGCTTTCAACGCTGGCTTCAACAGCATCAACACCGCCACATCATGCAAATCTTGCTGACCACCCGCAATACATTTGCTGGTAATAAAATCTTCTTCCGAAGCAATAAGAAGCTCAAGTTTTAACTCACCATGCGACAAATCAATGCCAATATCTTTAGCGAAAAGGATTTGAAACTCCACATCATCACACACACCTTTAATTACCCATGAAAGCCTATCAAATGAATCACCAACGTTGGTTTCAGCCTCAATCCCCTCATTTTTTAGCAACATCATAACTTTTTCAGCATCCAAGTCGGTTGCCAAGTCAACATCACGGGTAAAACGCTCAATCCCATGCATCATTCCACATATACCACCGATCAAAATACCATGCGGTTGCAATACCCCATGCAGCTTGCGCGCAACAGCAACAAGACTCATGCGTTTAACTCAAGGTGTGCCGCATACATATCATCCAAACGGAGTAGTCGTTGATAATAAATGTCATTGGAAATCACCAGCGTGGCATTGCGATTATTGATCTTTTTCTGTTTCAAACTCACCAAGCCCATCACTGCTAATTGTTGAACATGGTCATACACCCGTCGGTAAGGTCGCCCAAGCATGTTTGCCAATGCATAAATTGTCTGCGGCTCCTGCAACTCGGCGCGCGCCAATAATTCACGTTGCTTGCGGGTTAACTTTACTTTTGTCATATATGACATAATAGATATGCAGAAGGCACCTAGTCAAGCATCTACATCATTCAATATGTTAAACTTCCTATAACAGCTTAATAATCAAAGATATGCTCTAGTTTTATACAGTTTGTCGAGGGAAGAAATTGATTTGTTATCTGATAATTAGTTGACCGAAGCTCCTCTGACAGCATACCAACTTCTCTTTCAAACAAGCACCTATGATATATTGGATTACTCAATATTTTTGTATCTAACAAGCAATGCTTTGCTTTTAATAGGTCAAGATTATCCGTCACAATACTAACTAAAATAGGTGTATCTTTATTGTTTCCTGCAATTTCAATAAAATTATACCCTTGTTTAGCCGACAATAAAGCATCCTGCTTAAATTGATCATACCTAGCAAAGAAAGTTTTTGTCTTCACCCCGTTTTTTATAACTAAAACTTGCGTTTCCAAGGATGCTTCGTCATACCCAACACTTGTGAAGAAACCAATAATTTTCGCATAAATAAATTTAACGCCATATTCACAGCTTAATGCAAATTTACGTTCGGTTTTACGAATAAAATCATACCCCAAAAAGCTATTTTCTGTATAAATGCCTTTTAATGCATCCCAAAAAGGAAATTTATACCAAGGTCTATCTTTAATAAAATCGGCATACGCTTGCGCCACCTCTGCGCCATACTCTTGCTCACTCGTGCGCCCATGTGTTTGTGTAAGTGCTGCCAATCGCCCAATTGTATTACCATAAATAGACTTGATCACATACTCCACCGTCGTGCTTAAACCAATCACCATAATCATCACATGATAACCCATGTTAAGCTGGTAACCTTTTTCAAGCGTTTTATTGTACATCACACGGTAACCTTCCCAAAATTGAGATAAATG
>JALUXZ010000103.1 GCA_027018935.1 Mariprofundaceae bacterium | reverse complement strand
AATATTAGCCCTTCTGTTAGAATATATCTAAAAAGCAAAAATAATAAGTGGGAAAGTGTAAGGTTTGATTGTAAGGAAAAGGAGACGCTACCCTTTAATGATAAAAAGGAGTGAGTTTGGTTAATTTTGCAGGCAATGTAGCCAGCGTGAGCGATGCGCTGAATCGCAGCACTTCGTTTAGCTATGATGTGATGGGTCGAGTCACCAGTCAGACTTTGCCTGATGGTCGGGCTATTGCGTATAGCTATGACAATCTTGGTAATCTGTTATCCATCACACCACCTGGTCGAAATGCGCATGTGTTTAATTATACGGCAGTGAGTTTGGAAGCTGGTTATACGCCACCAACCGTTGCAGGCACAGGTGCGACGACGTATCAGTATAACCTTGCCAAGCAGTTGTCTTCGGTTATCCGCCCAGATGGTCAGGTTTTGAGTTTGGCTTATGATACTGGTGGAAGACTTGCCACACAGACCTTGCCGCGAGGCAGCACAACTTATGGATATAGTCCAACGACAGGGCACTTATCTACGATTACTGCACCTGATTTGGGTACGCTCTCTTATACCTATGATGGTTCATTGCCGTTATCTGAGACTTGGTCGGGTGGGGTGTCTGGCTCGGTATCGGTTGCTTACGATAATAATTTCCGTGTGACTTCCAGAACAGTAGGCGCAACGCCGATTGCTTATACCTATGATGCTGATGGTCTGCTGACTGGCTCTGGAGCGGAAACATTGACCCGTGACCCGCTCAATGGACTGCTTACAGGCACATCATTAGGAAGTAGCACTACCACAAATTCTTACAATGAATTTGGTGAAATAAGTGCATTTAATGCCTCTTTTGGTATAGATAATTTCAATATTTCGTATGTTCGGGATAAATTAGGTCGAATTACGCAGAAAGTTGAAGTTATCTTTGGCGTAACCACCACCACGGATTATGTCTATGACCTTGCAGGCAGGCTGACTGGCGTGGCTGAAAATGGTGTTGCCACTGCCGTTTATCAGTATGATAGCAACGGCAACCGCATTGGTGGTTATAACAAAGCTGGCGGCATCCTTTCATATTATGATGCGCAGGATCGTTTGACTAGTTGGAATGGTACGAACTACACGTATACCGCCAATGGTGAACTCGCCACTAAACGTCATTCCCTCGCAGGAGGGAATCCACAAGTCACAACGTACAATTACGATGTGCTTGGTAACTTGATGACTGCCACCTTACCAAATGCCACTACGATTGATTATGTCGTAGATGGACGAAACAGAAGGATTGGCAAAAAGGTCAACGGAGTTTTAACACAAGGCTTCTTGTATAAAGATCAACTCAACCCAGTTGCCGAGCTTGATGGCGCAGGCAATGTAGTGAGCAGGTTTGTCTATGGCTCTAAAGCCAATGTGCCTGATTATATGATTAAGGGTGGCGTGACCTACAGAATCATCAGCGACCACTTAGGTTCACCACGACTTGTGGTCAACACCAGCACTGGCGCAATCGTGCAGCGTATGGATTATGATGATTGGGGTAATGTCATCAATGATACCAACCCAGGCTTCCAACCGTTTGGTTTCGCTGGTGGTATTTATGACCGTGATACGAACTTAATTAGATTCGGCGCAAGGGATTACGACCCAGAAACAGGTCGTTGGACAGCGAAAGACCCGATTAAGTTTAAGGGTGGTGACTCTAATCTGTATGGGTACGTGCTGGGGGATCCAGTTAATTGGATTGATTCGAATGGGTTGAGTACATGGCGTGCTGGAATAATGAAAGCAATTGCACGTGGTGACACTCAAGAGCTAAGGATGTTTATGGATCTAGCTACAGATCCAAAGCTTAAAGCTCTTGCCAAGAAAGCGATTGAGAAATTTGAAAGCAAGGCTGGTGATTGGATTGGTAAACAGTGTAAAGGAAGTATCAACCGTGAGTTTCCAGATTCCTTAAGGGATAAGACTCTTACAGAGATTAGACGAGGGAATAGTGCTGAATACAAGAAAGCATGGAAATTATTAAATGATAAAAGGTTTCAGAAATAGAGGGGAAGATATGTTTTACTCAGTAAGTTTATTCTATAAAAGTGAGCGCACAGATGATGAAGAGCCTTTATGGGAAGAGCGTATTATTTTGGTGTCAGCACTTGATGAAGATGAAGCCGAGGCTAAGGCATTGCAGCTTGTCAAAAAAAATGAAGCTAAATATATGGTTGGGAACTCAGTATCAGTTGCATGGAGGTTTCATCAAATAGAACGTGTATTTCTTATTGATGATGATATTCAAGATGGGACAGAACTGTTTTGTAGATTTTTAAAAGATAGTGAAGCACAAAGTTTGCTTGCTTCATTTGAATAGGTGGAATTAAGCTGACAGTTTACTAATTACCGACATTCCGCACCTTTTATTTTGGTTTCAGGAATAAAGTCTGAGATACCGTTTTCCCATTAACTGCAACAGTTTTTCGTGCTGAGAATTGATATTTAACACAGCCGCCTTTGTTTTCTGCAAGT
>JALUXZ010000102.1 GCA_027018935.1 Mariprofundaceae bacterium | reverse complement strand
AATCGTGCCTACGCCTTGCCCACCTTTAAGCACCACTTCGCCAGCTTGCCCATCTAGCAAACGAACATCCGCCGTTAAATGTGCGCCATCCGTGCAATCTGGGTCATCACCTGCATCTTTGATGCACATCGCATGTGCTGCTTTTCCATCTGCGCTAACCTCACCATCATGGATGATAAACTTCACCCGCGTTTCATTGGGCAATAAAGATTCAAGTTCGCTGGGTACTTCGCCAGTGGCGAGCCCAATGGTTGCTGCGCGCGCTGCTGCCGCAGAGTTTGCACCCGTGGTCAAACCTTTGCGCTTACCGCGTTCGCGCTTTTTCATACAACCCTCACCCTAACCCTCTCCCTTTAAAGGGCGAGGGGATACGTTGCGCCAAGTTCTTCGCTCATTCACCACGTCACCAATCACGACAATGGCAGGTGATACACCCGCAAGCTTACCTGACACCACATCTTCAAGTGTGCCATAATCTTGTGTCTCTGTTGGTAAACTTACCGCATGTAACACAGCCACAGGTGTACTGGCTTTCATGCCCGCATCCACAAGGTTAGCCGCAATGTTTGGCAAATTGCGTGTGCCCATATAAATCACCAACACTGGAAATGCCGCGACCAATGCCTGCCAATCCATGCGAGATTTATCTTCAGCCTCATGCCCTGTTAAAAAGGCTAATGATGCATTCACAGTTCTATCGGTGACGGGAATACCCGCCATGGCAGGGGCTGCAATGCCTGATGTGATGCCCGGAATCACGCGAAAGGGGATGTTTTCTTCAGCCAAAGCGCGAATTTCTTCACCGCCACGACCAAACACAAATGGGTCGCCACCTTTAAGGCGCACCACCCGTTTGTTTTCTTTGGCAAGTTTGACCAATGTTTCGCAAATATCATCTTGGCTAGCTGATGGTTTGCCGCCACGTTTGCCTGCAAACACAAGCTCTGCATCTTTATCTGCCATCGCCATAATCGCATCGGACACCAAAGCGTCATGTACAATCACATCACAATTGGCGATGAGTTTCGCTGCCGCCAGCGTGAGCAAACTTGCATCACCAGGACCAGCACCGACCAGTGCCACTTCTCCCTGCTTTAACGGACTGTCCAGCTTCATATTTTTTCACCGCAGAGGCGCGGAGACGCGGAGATACGCAGAGAAAAATGAAATAAAAGTTCTACATATTCTAAAACAACATCTAAAAAAGCCTCCGCGTTCCTCTGCGTCTTCGCGCCTGTGATGAATTGCCATCGGCAAGAAGCCTGCCCCTTGCGGGTACTGCGGTAAATATTTTCCATTTTCATAACAACTTTTCCCTCGCTTCTGCCAAAGCAAGCATGGCATGAATGGCAGAGACCACCAATGTGGAGCCGCCTTTACGACCACGCGTAATCACCCAAGGCACATCAACACATTTCGCAACTTCATCTTTGGATTCTTCTGCCGATACAAATCCCACAGGCATACCCACAATCAATGCAGGTTTTGCGCCTTCTTCATCAATCAAACGCAACACTTCCAACAATGCCGTTGGCGCATTACCCACACCCACAATCGCGCCATCCAATAAACCAAGCTTGTGCGCTTTACGCATGGCTTGCACCGCTCGCGTTGTGCCCTCGGCTTTGGCATCTTCAATCACATCTTCATCAGAAATAAACTGATGCGTTTGTACGCCAAAGTGCGATAAACGCGGTTTCGATAAACCCACACAAATCATTTCCACATCTGCCACGATTGGTGCGCCTTTGGCAATGGCTTCAAGGCCAGCTTGCATGGCATCAGGGTGAAACTCCGTTAAACCATTAAATTCAAAATCAGCCGTTGCATGAATCATGCGGCGCACTAGCGGCCATTGCTCTTCAGTGTATGAGCCTCGCTCACCAGCTTCTGCATCAACAATGGCAAAAGATGAATGCTCAATTTTTTGCCCTGCTTTGGTTAACTGCTCTGTAACAATGTTCGTATTTTCTTTTTTCTCACCGCAGAGGCGCGGCACCCCAGGGTGGTCTCTCTTGCTTCGCAATTCACCTTCAGATGCGGAGGTTCGCAGAGGATTATCTTGTTCATTAAAATTCATAACTTTTCGCCTTATTCCTTGCTTAAGTGTTCTTTCATTAAAGTTAATAAGCAAGCCTAAACTACATTGTGTAAGCTTCATATAAGTCAGTAGTTGCGCTTCATGAATAGGCAGCAACTTATCCACTGCTTTAATCTCAACCACCACTTCGCCTTCTATCAATAAATCCAAACGAAAGTCTTCTTTGACCCGCTTTCCTTTATAATAAATCGGCAATTGTTTTTGCTGCTCCACATCAAGTCCACAGTTTTCAATTCTTCCACGAGACACGCTTCATAGACAGACTCTAGCAATCCCGCACCCAACTGTTTATGAACCTCAATAGAGGCTCCAATAATCATGCCTGAAATATCATTCAAGTTTTGCTCTGTGTTACTCTGCACCTCTGCGCCTCTGCGGTAAAATATGATTAATGATGGTGATGATGCCCAAAGCCGTGTTCTTCTGAAAAGT
>JALUXZ010000101.1 GCA_027018935.1 Mariprofundaceae bacterium | reverse complement strand
TTCTCCTGTACAAACAGATGCAATGATTTCAATGAGCCTGTTTTTCCAGACTTTACTTCAATTGGAACAGGCTTATTACCTGCAATCACATAATCCACTTCAGCAGAGCTGGAGCGAGATTCTCTTGCCCAGTAATGCAAATGAGGTGGTTGATGCGCATCCAAACTATTCAACAGCTCCTGCCCAACCCATTGCTCTGCCAATGCACCTTGATTGACCAGCATCAAATCCTGCTGCAATACCTGCCAACTCACATGCATCATCGTGGAAACCAAGCCAACATCAAGAAAGAGCAGTTTGAAGAATTTAGTATTTTCTTCGGCTGCTAAAGGCAAGCCATTCGCCGATGTCCGCATCACTTTATGCACAACTCTCGCCATATTGAGTTGCTCAAGTGCTTTACCAACACGCTGACTGGCTATATCCCGACTAATTTCACTATATTTTACTTTTCGACCAATAAACGATGGTGCTGTACGAAAGCTTAAACGAATCAAATCCTGATCCTGATGCCGCGCATACTTGGAAAAATCATCCTGAAATGTTGCCATCAAGTCCTGCTTAATCACTTCACAATGGCGATAATCGGATGATTCACAAAAAGCCTTCACTGCCTCTGGCATACCACCGACTGCCATATTTTGCCGCAACAAACCCATCAGCTTATCATGCACGGGTGTAATGATTTCATCACCAATTTGCCATTGTGCCAAGTATTCAGCCAGGGATTTCTCGCCCACAGCACATAAAAACTCTGTAAAACTCATCGGATAAATATGCATATACGAAATCCGACCCACAGGCATCGAAAATTCAGGCGCAGCCAATTCAAAATCCAACAGCGAGCCTGCTGCTATCACATGCAAGCTCGGCATTTCCTCATAAAAATAACGCAAACAAGCCAACACCTTGGGCGCAGCCTGAATTTCATCAAGAAATAACAGAGATTGTTCGGAAATGAGATTCTTATTCATCATCAAACGAATGTTCGCCACAATCGCTTTGGGATCTTTTGTGCGAAACAATTCCGCATACTCTGGGTTACGCTCAAAGTTTAATTCAACCAACTCAATGCCTTGCTGCTCTGCAAACAGGCGCACAAGTGTGCTTTTACCCACTTGTCGCGCACCGCGTAATACCAGTGGTTTATGCTGCTGATGCTCAAACCAGCCTTGAATACTTTTTAGATGATCACGGTACATAGCGCACAATATGGCATTATAATAATAAAATACAAGGTTATTTCATGACAATATCAACCAAAATACAAGCCTGTTTTTCATGATTTTATATGAATGATGTGTTCGGTAACCACCATACCATACTTTCATTGAATAGGTCTGCTTGTGATTCCGACTACTTTACTCCCAGAAAATCAGCTACAGGCGTTCAAAATAAATACTTTCATCCACCTTAACGGCGTTATCCGTGTATATCATCAGCTTCACCAATGCTGCTTCCAGCGAAATGCCAACCATCGGTGTGACTCCAGCATCGATCAACTCTTTGGCACTTTGATACAAATCATCTGTTTGCGCGATAGGTGCGGCATACATCGGTACACCTTGTTTCTTGCAGTATGCAGCAAAAGCTTTAATCGAATGGCTTTGGCTCTCCGATGTATTCGCGGTTCCAGAGTGATACAAACCATGCAGCACAGCTTTTGGCTTATGATTAGCAAACTGGAAATAATCATAATTCAAACCTGCAAATGGTTTGATTAGCAATATATCCGAAGAAAAACGCACATTGCCAGATAAAGCAGGCTGATATTGATTTAATGCTTCTATGCTCGGGTTTCGGCTATCGTCATTGTATATAAAGCGACCATCATCCATTTTTCCAAAAATCACACCGCCGATACTATCAAAGTCATCCGTATAAGGGTCTGCCTCAAGCAAACGACTACCCAGATGCACAATGGGCTCACCAGCATTATTTTCAAACACGACAAACACACCCTTTGCAACATCAGAGGCAATAAAATCAACCGCATTGGAAAAGTTTCTCAAACCATTGGCGCGTTCATCATCCAAAGGATAGTTACTCGCCACCAGCACCACAGGAATATCGCACTGCTTTAAACCAAATGAAATCGCCGCAGAGCTATAAGGCAGGGTGTCCGTGCCATGGGCAATAATAATCCCGTCATAGTCCGACTGATCAACTGCATTGAGTGTATCCAGCAACACATGCCAATCATCAGGCACAAGATTTTCACTCAATATATAAATCGGCTGTTTGGTCTCAAAACTTACATCTTTAGCACTGGGCAATGCCTGATACGATGCAAGCAATTGAAAGGATGTATCTACATTCACATCAATCACACAATCTGATTTCGTGCTGCCAATCGTACCACCTGTAAAAATCACCAGTATTTTCATTACTTCACCTTAATCGCACACAAACATTTTTTCTTCAACGGTTTGAGTTGTGGGCAAGCATCCATATCACATGCCACTTCCACCTCAATGCCGCCCAACAGCTCTTCAATCACACCTTCCACATAGCCCTGCATATATTCGCAAATAAACGA
>JALUXZ010000100.1 GCA_027018935.1 Mariprofundaceae bacterium | reverse complement strand
TGCCGCAGATGCAGTAATTCAACCAGTAAAAAAAGGAAATTTGACCCTAAAATCCGAAATTCAGTTTGTGTTAATAAAATCAAGGGTTAATCAGCGCTTCCCTAGGGGTGGCAAAGCTGAAAAAGCGTGTTGCAATGCAGTGTGTTATGAAGCTGTTGGTGCTTTCTTGGTTGCTTGTTTTTACACTGTTCTGAGTTGAGGAATTCGGAATCAATGACTCTAATGATTGTAGATAATTTGAAATGAACAAAAAACTGCATATTCAGTAGCAAGAAAGGGTGGCTTCTGCTATGTTCCGCGCCCGTCTATGAATAATAAAACTAACACAAACACACGCTTCATTTTTGTTACTGGTGGCGTCGTTTCATCGCTAGGTAAAGGGATTGCTGCGGCATCACTTGCGGCTTTGTTCGAAGCACGCGGTCTCACGATTACCATGCAGAAGCTTGATCCCTATATTAACGTCGATCCAGGCACGATGAGCCCTTACCAGCATGGCGAAGTTTTTGTAACCGATGATGGTGCGGAAACTGACCTTGATCTTGGGCATTATGAGCGTTTTTCACATGCTGTGATGTCCAAGCGTTCGAATTTTACCACAGGTCGTATTTATGAATCGGTGATTCGCCGTGAGAGACGTGGTGATTATTTGGGCGCGACGGTGCAAGTGATTCCACATATTACCAATGCGATTAAAGATGCAGTGCTTTCTTTGCGTTCGGATAACGTGGATATTGCCATTGTTGAAGTTGGTGGAACGGTAGGTGATATTGAATCACAGCCGTTCCTTGAAGCGATTCGTCAACTGCGTTTTGATTTGGGTGCTGAGAAAACAGCGTTTATTCATCTAACATTTGTACCTTATGTGACAGCAGCGGGTGAAATTAAGACGAAACCTACGCAGCACTCGGTGCAAAAGTTGCGTGAAATTGGTATTCAGGCAGATGCGTTGTTGTGCCGTTCGGAACGCCTTATTCCTGCATCACAAAAAGATAAAATTGCTTTATTTTGTAATGTTCCTAGACAGGCTGTGATTGATGTTCCTGATGTGGATACCATTTATGCGGTGCCAAAAGTTTTAAGAGAAGGCGGTTTGGGCAGCTTGATTCTTAAGCAGTTTCATATGGATGATGTGACACCAAATCTTTCTGTTTGGGATGATATTTGCCAGCGGGTACGCTCCCCTAAATCTGAAATTCGTATTGCTTTGATTGGTAAATATGTTGAATTGCCCGATGCTTATAAATCGGTCAATGAAGCCTTGCAGCATGGCGGTCTAATGCATGCAGTGCGTGTAAAAATTATTTATATTGATGCTGAAAGCTTAGGCAATGATGGCTTGGCGGCATTGGATGATGTGCATGGTATTTTGGTGCCGGGTGGTTTTGGTCAGCGTGGAACCGAAGGTAAGCTGTTAGCGATTCGTCACGCCCGTGAGAATAACATTCCATTTTTTGGTATTTGTTTGGGTATGCAGCTGGCAGTGGTTGAATTTGCCCGCCATGTTGCTGGTTTGAGTGCTGCGACCAGTAGTGAGTTTGATGAACGGGCAGAGCACCCTGTGATTGCTTTGATGACAGAGTGGGAGCAAGAGGGTGGTCGTGTTCAACGTTCCGCTGATAGTGATTTGGGTGGCACCATGCGTTTGGGTGGTTATCCATGTAAAGTGATAGCGGATACGCATGCAGGGCGTGCTTATGGCACAGAAGAGATTCGTGAGCGCCATCGTCATCGCTATGAGTTTAACAATACCTACCGCCAGCAGTTAGAAGAAGCGGGTTTGGTGGTTTCTGGTACGTTGCCAGATGATTCTTTGGTTGAAATGGTGGAAGTGGAAAATCATCCGTGGTTTGTAGCTTGTCAGTTTCATCCAGAGTTTTTATCACGACCTTATGAGCCACATCCATTATTTAAGAATTTTGTAGGTGCTGCAAAAGCTCAGGCTGAGGGCGTATGATGCCAGTTGTTCATCATCATATTCGTGTATCCGATTTTGACATCGGTAATGATTTGCCTTTCGTATTGTTTGCTGGACCTTGTGTAATCGAAGGTGAAGATTTTAGTTTAAAGGTTGCCGAGGATATGCGTGATATTGCGGCTCGAGTTGGTGTACCTTTGGTGTTTAAATCCAGCTTTGATAAAGCAAACCGTACCAGTGTAGATGGGTTTCGTGGGCCTGGCTTGGATGAAGGTTTGCGGATTTTGCAGCGGGTGAAAGATGAGCTTGGTGTAGCGATTATTACTGATGTGCATACACCCGAACAGGCTAAACCAGTCGCAGAAGTGGCGGATATTTTACAAACACCTGCATTTTTATGTCGTCAGACAGATTTTATTACAGAAGTTGCCAAAGCTGGTAAACCTGTGAATGTAAAAAAAGGTCAATTCTTAGCACCGTGGGATATGCCACATGTGTTAGAAAAGGCAAAGTCAACGGGTAATGCTGATATTATGTTGTGTGATCGTGGCACAAGTTTTGGTTATAATAACTTGGTTTCGGATTTTCGTTCCTTGATGGTGATGGCAGAGACTGGTGCGCCAGTGGTGTATGATGTGACGCATTCGGTGCAACAGCCTGGTGGTTTGGGTGGTGCGACGGGTGGCAATCGTGAATATGTCCCTGGCTTGTCACGTGCAGCTGTTTCAATCGGTGTGGCTGCGGTGTTTATGGAAGTGCATCCCGATCCAGACAATGCAAAATCAGATGGTCCTAATTCAGTGGCATTGGTAGATTTGGAAGCCTTGTTGATGAGCTTGAAAGGTATTGATAGCTTGGTGAAATAAAAGAATTAATGTAACTATTCAGCTCACCACTGATTTGCCCGATACTGGCGTTAGAAAATGCTCATTTACAGCAGTAAGTTGCGCTTTTCCGCCTTGGTCTCGAACAAATCAGCGGCAATCTGAACAGATACGAATCAATTTATAACTATGCTGAATAGTTACGAATTAATCACGAAATAGAATAGGATGAGCTATTCTTATGTGTTTTGTGATGAAAATTAGTAAATAATGAAGAAATGTCGGCAATGGGGTCGGCTAGGAGTATGAAGTGAGTGAAATTGTAAGTGTACATGGTCGTGAAATTTTTGATTCGCGTGGCAATCCAACTGTAGAAGTGGATGTGCGTTTGGAATCAGGTGCGTTTGGTCGTGCTGCTGTGCCAAGTGGCGCATCCACGGGTCAACGTGAAGCTGTTGAATTACGTGATGGAACGGCGCGTTTGGGTGGTAAAGGCGTGCATAAGGCTGTAAAGCATGTGAATGATGAAATCGCTAAGGCGGTTGCAGGTCGCGATGCTTCAGATCAGCGTGGTTTGGATCATACTTTGATTGCTTTGGATGGTACGCCCAATAAATCTCGTTTGGGTGCGAATGCTATTTTAGGTGTATCGCTGGCTGTAGCGAAAGCCCAGGCTGTGGAAGATGAAGTATCATTATTCCAGCATATTGGTGGTGAAGATGCAGTATTGATGCCTGTACCATGTATGAATGTCATCAATGGTGGTTCTCATGCCGATAATAGCATTGATTTTCAGGAATATATGATTGCACCAGCTGGTGCATCAAGTTTTGCTGAAGCGATGGATATGGGTGCTGAAGTTTTTCATTCCTTGAAGTCTGTATTGAAGAAGGGTGGTCATATCACAGCGGTTGGTGATGAAGGTGGTTTTGCACCGAATCTAGGTTCCAATGAAGAAGGTATTACCGTAATTCTTGAAGCGATTGAACAAGTCGGTTTGAAAGCTGGCTCTGATATTGTGTTGGCAAGTGATATGGCGGCATCAGAATTTTATAAAGATGGTTCGTATGTTTTAGATGGTGAGGGCGGTCGTAAACTGGATGCAGAAGGCATGGTTGATTTGATTGAATCATTCTGCAAGCAGTATCCATTGGTATCGGTTGAAGATGGCTTGGATGAAAATGATTGGGATGGTTGGAAATTATTAACTGAACGTCTTGGTGATAGTGTGCAATTGGTTGGCGATGATATATTCGTGACCAATCCAGAAATTTTAAAAGAAGCGATTGAAAAGAATATTGCCAATGCTTTGCTTGTAAAAGTAAACCAAATCGGCACCTTGAGTGAGACTATTGCGGCTGTAACCATGGCACATGATGCTGGTTATCGTTGTATGATGTCACATCGCTCTGGTGAAACAGAAGATGCTACGATTGCAGATTTGGCTGTTGCACTTTCATGCGGACAGATTAAATCAGGTTCAGCTTCTCGTTCAGATCGTATGGCGAAATACAATCAATTGCTTCGTATTGAAGAAGAGTTAGGTAGCCGTGCAAAATATGCTGGTTTGGCAGCTTTTTCGAAGGCTTAATACGCTAAGAACATGAGTTGGAAGACGATGATAAAGAGCTGGCTCCTACGGGGGCTGGCTCTGCTTGTTTTAGCTTGGATGACTTATGACTTAATTTTTTCAGAACATGGTTATTTGGTTTATCGGGCAGAGCAGCTGCAAGTGCAGGATTTGCAGGTGCAGCTGAAAGCATTAAAGCAGCAACGAGAAAAGTTGGCACAGGATATTTTACGTTTGCGCCATGATCCTAAAGCTTTGGAAGATTTGGTACATCGGGATTTGGGTTACCTTTATCCTGATGAATTTATGATGATTATGCCTGATAAGAAAACAGGCAAAGGAGCACAGAACGATGACTGAAATCGTAACACGTTTTGCCCCCAGCCCAACAGGCTTGATGCACTTGGGTAATGTGCGCACGGCATTATTGAACTGGTTGTATGCACGTAAATTGGGAGGGCGTTTCTTACTGCGTTTTGAGGATACCGATGCATCCCGTTCAGAAGCGGAATTTGTTGAAGCCTTAAAACAAGATTTATTGTGGTTGGGTCTGGATTGGGATGGTGATGCATTGTTTCAATCCAAACATGCAGGGCAACATCAAGAAGCGCTTGATGCTTTGGCTGAAAAGGGTTTGGCATACCGTTGTTTTTGTACAGAAACGCAGCTGGGTTTAGATCGTAAACTGGCAACTTCACGCGGTTTACCTCCACGCTACTCAGGTAAATGCCGCAAACTAGCCAATGAAGAATCGTTACAACGTGCCGAATCTGAAAGTTTTGTGTGGCGTTTGGCGATTCATGCTTCTGAGGGCGAAGTGCGTGTGCCTGATGCCTTGCGCGGGGATGTGATCTTTGCGCGCCGTGATTTGGATGATCCTGTTGTTGTGCGCTCTGATGGCACGTTTACCTTCTTGCTTCCCAATGCCATTGATGATGCTGTCGATGGGATTACCCATGCCTTGCGTGGTGATGATCATTTAACCAACTCAGCCTATCAAGTGTGGTTGCTTGAAGCTTTGAGCCTAAGTGTTCCGACTTATGTCCATCATGGTTTGTTGCTGGGTGAAGATGGTGCGAAGCTGTCCAAACGTACAGGTAGTCATTCGGTGGCAGAGTTGCGTGAAGATGGATTAATCCCACAGGCTTTGGTACAAGCCATGACCCGTCTTGGTCACCCCAATATTGCTGATGATGCATTAAATATTGAAGATTTATTACAAGCATTTGATGCTGAACATATTTCGCGTTCATCGGTGAAATGGTCGAATGATGAAATGTGGCGTTGGCATACGCGTTTGTTACACCATTTGGATGCAGAGAGTCTTTTGCCATTGGTGCAAAAAAGCATTCCAAAAGCGAGTTGTGAGTTTGTAGAGCTTATTCGTGGTAATATGGAACGTGCCGAGGATGCCTTGCACTTTATGCGTTTACTGGATGTGAATGCGGTCTTGAATAAGGATGCTCAAGCGGTGATTGATGGTGCTGAAGATGGTTTTTATGCGACAGCATTACAACTTTGGCAGGATTTGGATGCGGCAGATTGGAAGCCTTGGATGAATGCTGTGAAAGAGCAAACAGGCTGCAAAGGCAAGCAGTTGTTTATGCCATTGCGTGTGGCATTAAGTGGTGAAGTACATGGACCTGAAATGTCGGCAATTGTAGATTTTCTTGGTAAGCAAGGTGTGGCTGAACGTTTGCAGGATTTGCTGAACCCATGAGTTTGCAACTGCACAATTCACTGGCAGGTAAAAAACAAATATTTACGCCATTGCAAGCTGGAAAGGTCGGCATGTATGTTTGTGGTGTGACTGTTTATGATTATTGTCATGTCGGTCATGCACGGGTGATGATTGTATTTGATGTGGTGTATCGCTGGCTCAAACATCTGGGTTATGATGTGAGCTATGTGCGTAATTTTACTGATGTGGATGATAAAATTATTGCCCGTGCAGCCGAGCGCAATATTGATATTCAAATATTAACCGATGAAATGATTGCAGCTTTCCATGAGGATATGGATGCATTGGGTTGTTTGCGCCCAAGTCTTGAGCCTCGTGCTACGACGCATATGGATGAAATGATAAACATGATTGAGGCATTAATAGCACGCGATTGTGCTTATGTTTCTGATTCAGGTGATGTGTTGTATGCGGTGCGTTCATTTGATGGTTATGGGAAATTATCGGGTAAGAATATTGATGATTTAGAGTCTGGCAGCCGTGTGGATGTGGATGATAAGAAACGTGATCCTTTGGATTTTGTTTTGTGGAAATTGGCGAAAGCAGGTGAGCCTTCTTGGGATTCACCATGGGGTAAAGGTCGGCCTGGTTGGCATATTGAATGCTCTGCTATGAGTTGTGAGCATTTGGGTGATACCTTTGATATTCATGGTGGTGGTATGGATTTAAAATTTCCGCACCATGAAAATGAAATTGCTCAAGCATGTGCAGCCAATGGTGGTGATTTTGCGCGTTATTGGTTGCATAATGGTTTTGTAAATATCAATGCCGAGAAAATGTCTAAATCGTTGGGTAACTTTTTTACCATTCGTGAAGTGCTTGAGAAATATCATCCAGAAGTGTTGCGCATGTTTGTGCTGGGCACACATTATCGCTCGCCCTTGGACTTCTCTGATGCAGCATTGGATGTTGCCAAGGCAGGATTGGATCGCTTGTATGAAACCAAGCGTCGTTTGTCTGATAAACTGCTTGAATCAGAAGATGTTTCCAAGGCATTTTCCTCAGCGATGAATGATGACTTTAATACACCTGAAGGTTTGGCAGAGTTGTTTGAATGTTCACGCCGTATCAACAAAGGCTTGAATGATGATGTTGATATGTCTTTAGACATTCAGCATTTTTCTGCGATGTCTGCTTTACTGGGCATCGTTCAGCAAGATGCCGAAACATGGTTTCAAGGCAATAGTGATGATAATGCTGCGATTGAAGCCTTGATTGTAGAGCGTGCCGAAGCCAAAAAAGCACGTGATTTTGCACGATCAGATGCTATTCGCGATGAATTAGCTGCGCAGGGAATCGTGCTTGAAGATGGTGCATCTGGCACAACTTGGAAAAGGGGCTGATATGTCTGAGAATCAACAAAAAAGTTCCAATGTAGTCTGGCATGATACGCAGGTTACGACAGCGATGCGTGAGACATTAAATGGGCATCAAGGTGCGGTATTGTGGTTTACTGGGCTTTCAGGTGCGGGAAAATCAACCTTGGCAAATGCTGTGGAAGAGCGTTTGCATCAAATGAAAGCCAGAACCTTTGTTATTGATGGCGATAATGTGCGCCATGGTCTGTGTGCGGATTTAACATTTTCTGATGAAGATCGTGTAGAGAATATTCGCCGCGTGGGTGAAGTGGCTGGTTTGTTTGTGCAGGCAGGTGTTTTGACATTGACTGCATTTATTTCACCGTTTCGGGCAGATCGCGAGAAAGTACGCTCGATTGTAGGTAAAAATTTTATCGAAGTGCATTGTGATACGGCCTTGGAAGTGTGTGAGTCACGTGATGTGAAAGGTTTGTATAAAAAAGCACGTGCCGGTGAGATTGCTGATTTTACGGGTATTTCATCACCCTATGAAGCACCAGAAAATCCAGAAATACGCGTGGATACAGGTAGTGATGATTTGAATCTGTGTGTGGATCAGGTGATTGCATATCTTGTTGAGAGAGGTGTTGTTCAAGATGTCTGATATACTCAAAGCAGTTATTTTAGCAGGCGGTTCAGGTACACGTTTATGGCCTTTATCGCGTCAACAACTTCCCAAGCAGTTTCTAAACTTAGATGGCGATGAAAGCCTATTAGAGGCAACCATTTCACGCCTATCACCCATGATTGAAAAAGATGATGTGTGGGTGATTAGTAATGAAGCCCATGCCAGTGGTGAGGCGTATGCGATTTTGCAAGACTTGCATACAGTATTGGAACCATGTGGGCGTAATACAGCCCCTGCGATTGCTTTGGCAGCAGCATTATTGATGGAAACAAGCAAAGCAGATCCTTTGATGTTGGTCTTACCTGCTGATCACTTGATTCGTGATGTGCCAGCTTTTCATAAAGCTTTAAATATAGCGATTGATGCAGCTAAACAAGGTTCGCTAGTAACCTTTGGCATCAAACCAGAACACCCTGAAACTGGTTTTGGTTATATTCAGGCTGATTCAAAGCAGTTGTCAGAGGGTGTGCATGCAGTCAAACGCTTTGTTGAAAAGCCTGATGCCAAAACTGCCCAGTCTTACCTTGATTCAGGTGATTATTATTGGAATTCTGGCATGTTTGTATGGCGTGCCTCAACATTGCTTGAAGAAATTCAAAAGCACTTACCTGAAGTTTCAACAGTGTTGGAATCCATGCAGCAAGCATGGGAGAAAGGTGATCCTTGGCAGGAAGTGGTGCGCCATCAATTTGATGCGATGCCTGATGTATCGATTGATTATGGTGTGATGGAAAAATCCGAACGTGTAGCACTGGTGCCATGTGATATTGCTTGGTCGGATGTGGGCAGCTGGGATGCGGTGTATGATATTTCCGAAAAAGATGCCGCTGGTAATGCACTGGAAGGCGATGTGATACAAGTTGGTTGTGAAAATAGCTTATTGCGTAGTCAAACGCGTTTGATTGCAGCAGCAGGTTTGAAAGATGTGATTGCGGTGGAAACACCTGATGCGATTTTGTTGCTTAAACGTGGTGAAAGCCAATACGTTCGTGATTTGGTTGGTAAGATGAAAGAGCGTGGTAGTCGCGAGCATATTGAACATATGACGGTACAGCGTCCTTGGGGAAAATATACAGTTTTAGAAGAAAAAGAGACTGATTATAAGTTGAAACGTATTGAAGTGGCACCCGGCGCACGTCTAAGCTTACAAGCACATCAACACCGTTCAGAACATTGGATTGTGGTATCAGGTACAGCCACAGTTACACGTGGTGAAGAAGTGTTTACTGTAGCAAAGAATGAAAGTACATACATTCCGATTGGTACAAAACACCGTCTTGAAAACCGTGGTAAATTACCGCTGCAAATGATTGAAGTGCAAGTGGGTGATTATTTGGGTGAAGATGATATTGAACGCTTTGATGATGCTTATGGGCGAGGTTGAAATAAAAATAAACCAACTCTTCATCCCTTGTGTTTTAAGATAAATAATTCAGGAAGAGGCTTTTGTGATAACGATTAAAAACTCTGATAACCAACAAAATATGAATGCTTATGCTTTATTTCACTTGGGATTTCGAGCTTTTTTTCTCATTGCTTCATTGTTCTCTGTCATAAGCATGATGATTTGGATGGCAGAGCTTGTTTTTTCAATCAAGTTGATTCCAAATAGTGTTTCGCCTGTGTATTGGCATGCGCATGAGATGATTTATGGTTATGCACTGGCGATTATCGCAGGTTTTTTGCTTACCGCAGTGCGAAACTGGACGAATATTCAAACATTGCATGGTTGGTCATTGTTTGTGCTTCTACTCCTATGGTTATTGGCGCGTATTGTCATACTGATACCCAGTGAACAATCTTTGTTTGTGGGTTTGCTGCTGGATAATATGTTTATATTGTATTTGTCCATTGCTCTAACCATACCTATCGTGAAAGCCAAGCTGTGGAAAAATATGGCTGTTGTGTCGAAGATTTATTTTATTCTGATTGGTCATGTGTTTTATTCACTCGGTTTGCTTGGTGTTTTTCATGATGGGCAGCGCATAGGCATTTATATTGGATTATATATGGTGCTTTCGTTGATACTGGTTTTATCACGGCGTGTCCTGCCAATGTTTATTGAACGTGGTGTGGGTTATAAAGTGATGCTTAAAAACCGTGGCTGGGTTGATGTTGCTTGTTTTGTATTGTTTTTATGCTTTGCTGTGACAGATGTTTTCTTTACTAGCCCAGCTATCACCGCTTCTTTGGCTGCTGCTCTATGTGTGTTGCATAGTGTTCGGTTGTGGGGTTGGTATACACATGGCATTTGGAAAAAACCATTGTTATGGGTGCTGTACATGGGTTATGGCTGGATGATTGTGGCTTTTGCATTAAAAGCAGCTGCTTTTGTGGCAGGCGTGCCGACATCATTGGCAATTCATGCTTTTACGGTGGGTGGGATTGGTATGATGACACTGGGAATGATGTCACGTATATCATTGGGGCATACAGGGCGTGATATTATGAATCCTCCCACAGGTGTGAGCATGATGTTTGTCATGTTGTTTGTCGGAGCCATTATCCGTGTGATATTGCCGATGATTTCACCTGAAAATTATCAGTTATGGATCGCTTTATCACAAGGGCTTTGGATTATGGCATTTATTATCTTTGTTTATCTTTATGCAGTCATTTTATTGCGTCCACGTGTGGATGGGCGTTGGGGTTAATATGAAAGTTATTGAACAGTTTCTGCAGAAGGAGGCGGCTCCTGGTATCTTGTTAATATCGGCAACGATATTGGCGTTGTTGTTAAGCAATACCATCATGTCTCCGCTGTATGAATCTTTTTTACATATCCCTGTAGAAATACGCATTGGCTCATTATACCTTGATAAATCACTGTATCACTGGGTCAATGATGGTTTGATGGCAATCTTCTTTTTGCTCATTGGGCTTGAAGTGAAAAGGGAAGCGTTGGAAGGTCATTTGTCATCATTAAAGCAGATTGCTCTACCAGGCATTGCCGCTATTGGTGGCATGGTTGTCCCTGCAGTTGTTTATTTGGCTTTTAACAGCAATGACCCTATTGCTGTTAATGGCTGGGCTATTCCAACGGCGACAGATATTGCTTTTGCATTGGGTATTCTCTCTCTTTTGGGCAAACGTGTACCTGCATCGTTGAAAATATTTTTGATGGCACTGGCAATCATTGATGATTTGGGTGCGATTGTGATTATCGCTATCTTTTATACCACAGACTTATCGACGTTATCGATTGCGGTTGCGCTCATATCTCTTTTGGTACTCATCGCGTTGAATATGTTTGGCGTAACAAAAAAGGCGGCTTATTTTATTGTAGGAACCATACTTTGGGTGAGTGTTTTAAAATCAGGTGTGCATGCGACGTTAGCGGGTGTTGCACTGGCATTTACGATTCCACTCAATGCGAAGGATAAGCATAAACAGCCTATATCACCGCTTAGAGAGATTGAGCATGGGCTTCATTTTTGGGTTGCCTTCTTTATTTTACCTTTATTCGCATTTGTAAATGCAGGTGTGAATATTACTGAAATATCATTGCATCAAATGTTTGAATCTGTACCTATGGGCATCATGTTGGGTTTGTTTATAGGTAAACAGCTTGGTGTGTTCGGTTTTAGCTGGCTGGCGATTAAACTTCAACTAGCAGAGTTGCCGAAGGGTAGTAATTGGTTGCAACTTTATGGTGTTTCATTGTTAACGGGCATTGGCTTTACGATGAGTTTATTTATTGTGTCGTTGGCTTTTGAAGATGATCAGGTATTTCAATACACAGATAAGTTAGCTATTCTTGTAGGCTCGTTTATGTCAGGTCTTATGGGTTACTTGGTGCTTAAAAAAAAGTAAAGCCTGATAGTATGTAAAGCAATTTAAAAAGTTCTTTTATTTCAATCGAATATGGCTATTCGTGATAGCAAACGTTATTGGCTTACATTCAGAAATAAGGGGCACCTCGAAAAACCTCGACGAGTCAAACGACGCTGATTTTCACTCGTGCGAGTTTTTTCGGTTAAGGAGCCAAATCTCCTAGGGCATCGAGCAATGGCTCTAGGTGAGCTTCATATTTGCGCCAACGTTCGACCGATGAATTGTAGATTGGCTGGCGAACTTGGGTGATACTGGCTGTACGAACAATGCGCTTGGTTTTGTGGAAGTTTAGGCAATCATCATTCCATTCCAAATCACAATAATCAATCAGTGCACGCGCTTGTGTTTCATTATCTGCGACCAAATCTTCGTATTGAACCTCATAAAAGGCACCTTCTGGTAAGACATTGCGCCAGTGTTCCATTAGTTTTGCATAATTACGATAATAAAGCCCAAGCTCGGTTAAATTATAGCTTTGCGGCTGCGATTTATGACCAAATAATTTGCTATAATTGGATAGGCAGGTGTCCACAGGATTGCGTTTAATATGAACGACTTTTGCATGTGGAAGCATTAAATGGATAAGTCCAAGACAAGCAAAGTTGGCGGGCATTTTATCGGTTATACGTTTGGCTGATGGGTTGCGTTTTTGAATTCCATCAATATAGCGTTCACCTAAAATCTTTAGTTCAGCCTGTGTAACCCCCATCATACTTTGCGGATATTCAGCACCATTTGTACCTTTCGGATGATTAGAAAGGTTAAGTAAATCAGGTAATTCACCTGCGCCATACACATCGGGGTGACTGGCGATAATTTGTTCGGTCAGTGTTGTCCCAGAGCGCGGCATACCGAGCACAAATATCGGCAACTTGGAAGAACAAGCATCACTGCGTAAATTGTCAATATTTTCACGGCTAAAAAATGAACAAATATTTTTGGCATATTGGTTGTTGGCATCGGCACTGTATTCAATGCGTTTACGGCGAAGGTTGTTGCCTTTAGAAAAGTGTTCAAATGCTAAGTCATGTTGTTTGGTATCATCAAAGCATTTACCCAGTGCAAAATGCAAGCTCATGGCTTTGGTTTCCAGCATACTATCGATCTTTTTACCTTCTTCGACCAGTGATGCCATGTGTTCATCGCCTTCTTTTACCTTGTTTGCTTGCACCAGTGCTAATTGTGCACCCATGCTGTCTGTATTGATTTTCAGGGCTCGTGAAAAACTTGTTTTGGCGGCATCCATATCGCCTTGTTCCATCAGTAAATGCCCAAGGCTCAAATGGGCTGCTTCCATATCAGGGTCAAGCTTCAGCGCATGCGCATAATCTTTTCCTGCCTGATCGGGAAATCCGTTTTGTGTGTGAATATCACCCCAAAGACAATGTACCTTGGCATCCTCTGGTGCCAACTCTTGGGCTTTGGATGCCATAGCTTCGGCTTCATTGGTGTTTTTTTGATTCAATAGAATTTGTCCCAGACCAAGATATGGTGCTGCTTTATTGGGTCGCAACTGTATTTCTCGTTGAAAGCTTGCTTGCGCCTTATCTTCTTGCTCTAGCATCAGCCACGCAATGGCAATATTATGATGGGCATCAGCATAGTCAGGATTTAAATTGAGTGCCTGCTGAATCAACTCAAGTGATTTTTCAGGTTGCTCTTTTTCTGTTAATACAGCACCAAGGTTATTCATGGATTCAAGGTGTTGTGGTGCGATACTCAATACTTTTTGGTAATATTCTTCAGCAGTATCTAACTTTTTTTTATCCCGATAGATACTACCCATATTATTGAGTGCAGCAACCAGTGACGGATGAATTGTTAAAGCTTTTTTCTGGCAGGCTTCTGCCTTGTCCAGTTCCCCTTTATCATACCAAACGATACCTAGATTACTGTGTGCAGAAGCATTGCCTGAATTAAGCTTTATTGCTTCTTCGCCATGCTTGATAGCAGCATCAAGATTTCCCATTTGACGATACATTTCGCAAATATTGGAACGAAACAGAGCGGTGCTCGGTTGAATCTCAATTGCCTGTGCAATGAGCTGGGTTGCCATCTCTATATTACCTGCTTGATGGGCAATCACACCCAATAGATGAAGTGCTGGGGCATGCTGGGGTTGAACCTGAAGAATTCGCCGAAGCACAGCCTCTGATTCTGGCAGCTGACCTGATGCCTGATGCTGTTCAGCTAGCTGCATGGCTTGCTCAATGGTGAGTTGTTGATCAGTATCTTTATCCATACGCCAATTATTGACTTAAACAGTTCTAAAAAGCAATATAATGTGAAAGGTGTAACATTTAAATGCTTATGAAAACGTGTGAATTATACTCTGTAAGTAGATTTCACTCAGAAACACTTAAGTCATTGATATATTGATATAAACTATGGTTTAATGTATCCTAAAGTGCATATAAAGCAGGGATTTATTGCCAAA
>JALUXZ010000099.1 GCA_027018935.1 Mariprofundaceae bacterium | reverse complement strand
GGGAGAGGTCTCTCCCTGGCTCCAACCAGCAGAGCTGTTTTCCTCCACCCTCTCGCCTGAGGGCTTTGCCCTCAAACACCCAAAAGCAATGAGTACATCGCGCAGGTGTGTCCATTGCCTATCGGGCTTCCCTTTCCCTCACGGACGGGACTTCCCACGGCATAGCATGGACACAGCGACTCTCTCCAAGGATTCGAGAGCCGTTACCTGCTCCGACTCTGCAAGCAGGGTCTCAATGGATTTAAAAGCATTGAATCACCCCGACCCTCAAGGGGGTATGTTTAAACGCTGCGCGTTCGCTTCATTTCGGGTTGCAGGTTCGTGCCTCCACTGCGTTGTGGCACTAAACCAGCTTAACCCTACATGCCGCTATTTTTGACCACCTGCGCCAAATTATTTCTCATCGGCAGCTCTTGCGAGCCGACGAGAAAAATTTTTTTGCTTGGTAGTCTGGATTGATGTTCGCGGGCTATCGCGCCCACACGACTCGAGCCTCAAAGAAACTGGCGGATAATTGTTTTTGTGTTGTGCTTTTGTGTGATAAAAGCGATATAAGTTCTTGATATTAAATGTAAATAATGATATATTATTATTTTGATAATGAGGTGCAATCATGGTATTAAAAGATTTTGTTGTGTTCGCAAACCATCAGTTTAAACACTATGAAAGAGCAGGGTATGAAGGGGTTTTGAGGGTTGGGGTGAACTATGAGGAGTGAAGCGGAAATGTGCTTTTTTACAAGTTGCAAAAAGCCTGTGAATGAGCGTGGTAAATTCTGTGAATATCACGACCAAAAAGAGCGGCAAGCGGCGCGAGAAATGGCTGCTGTTTTTGATAAAGTGGAGGTGAAATGTGAAGGTTCGAATTGAGTTTGAAATGGACGAGGAGGGTTATCAAAGCCTTTTATATTACTCATCCATGATCAAAAGCGATGTAAACAGCGTATTCTCTAGGATTGCCGATGCGCTCGCCAATGAGATGCCGAAAAATGAGATATGGCGGCAGTTAAAAGCGCAAAAAACGCATTAAAAGGGAGGATAGTATGGCAATTTGCATCGAAGATTTTTTAGGGATTGAGGGGAGTGACGAAACCCCTTCGGGTGGCATAAAGGCGCAAATGAGCGAGGAACTTGCAGCGTTTGTTTTAGGCGTACAAGCCGAACTTTGTATGGGGCAAGCTGTTTATGCTTGTTTTGATGATGATACCTGGTCTTTTAAAATGGGGGACAGGGAAGATGTAGAGGGGCGAAATAGCATCGTTGTGCCTTGTGGTGGGGTGATGGTTAAAGTTTTTGTGTCGCATGATCTCGATCCTCAAATTGCAATGGACGCGCTTTAGTGCGAGTAATGTTTATTTGAAGGTTATCGTTTTATAAGCTATGTTTTTTTGCACTGACCAAATAAGGAGGGGTAGTGAGGGGATGATGATAAATAATTTAATGATGACTAGATGGGTGTTACTGGTGGTTGCTCTTGCCTTTTTTGGCTGTTCTTCAGAGCCAAGTGATCCGCAAGAAAGAAAAGTGTGGCAACAAATTGAAGAACAAAAAATGCAAATCGAAGATACAGTTCGGCTTGCTTTAAAGGAGCATAATAAGAAAGGTATTCTTTTCATTATTGATAAGTACGATTTTAAATTCGATAGTGCTGCATATTGGAATGTTGTAGATGGCGATGACGTTGAAATGGTTGATTTTTTAAGGGAACTTGGTGTTCCTATTGAGGAATCAGAAGGGCTCATTTTATTCTATTTGGAGAATAAAAGACCTACAAAGAAGGGTGTTCTTAAACTATTGAGTTATGGTGTAAAACCTACTTGGAAAGGTTTTGTTTTATTGATGGAAAACAAACAATACTCTTTAGCTCAGGCTTATATAAATAATGGCACATGGATAAAGCCACCTGATGATAGGGCATGGAACGCTCTCTACCAGTTTGCTGATTATGATACGATGAAGCTAGCTATGAAAAAAAAAGCTGGGGAGTGGGGATTTGAGGGTGTCCGAATATTGCGCCCTGGAGGGGCAGTAGAGAAAATAAACCCCATTAAAATAGCAGCAGGGTTTGGTAACTCAGATGCTATTAAATTCTTTGTAGATAATGGAGGGGATGTTAATTACTTAGATCCGCTTTCAGTAGCGGTCGAATTTCGTGGGAACACGGTGGATGATGGGATTGCTTATCTGATTGAACATGGGGCATATGTATCGGATCGGCATATTCGTCAAATGGGAGTGTTTAGGCATAAGAAGGGGCTTTTAGAAGCTGTTAAGCATAGCAAAATGAAACCTGAAGAAATGGCTGTGATTGCTGCGTATGGTGGTTCTGTAGAAGCACTCAAATACTTAAAAGATAAGTTTGGTTTAGAATATGCAGATAAAAAACTTGCTGTTGCCGCTGCCGTATCAGGTGATACAGAGACTTTTGAATACATAGCTTCTATGGGAGCACCCCTAAATCAAGACTGTGATTTGGTAGTCGGTATATACCAAAGAGGCAATCCTCCAGCTTATACAGCAAGCGCAAATGGTTATGTGGGAATATTGAAGTCTCTTCATCAGCATGGGGTGCCTTTTACTGTCAGGCATTTGGATCTTGCGTTGCAAAAGAAAGATGGGGATAGCGTCTTAGCTATTCTTGAAGGAATTAGCAAAGAAGAGCTTAATAAATTTAGTGAGGGGTATGTTTATCCTTTGGTCGAACACAATGAATTTGTGGTATTGTCTAAAATGATTGAGCGTGGGTTTTCCGTTCAAGGTATGAAGTTACTTCAGGTTTGTTACAATAATAAATTTAATAAATTAGCAGAATTGCTAAAAGAAAATGGAGCCGTGTAATGTTAAAAAGTCTTTCTAAAGTAGGGGCGTTTGCTCTTGCTATAGGGTTAATACTTGCTGGGGTGGCTTTAGTTGCTGTGGTATCGGAACCTATTACTGGGGCAGAGTGGCCCTCTTTTGTTGCTGCCCCCGTGGTCTTTGTGTTATTTCTTTCTGGATATTTAATGCCTACCATAGTTGCTGCAAAAGCAGGTCATCCTAACCTCACAGTTATTGTTCTTTTAAATATTTTTACAGGGTGGAGTCTGCTTGGTTGGATTGTTTCGATGTTTTGGTCTGTTCAAGTGCTTGGTGCAAGCCGATGTGACCAATGCAAAGAGGTGATTAGAAAGGATGCTCTAATATGCAAGCATTGCCAGGCATCGGTTGCTCAAGCTGAAGTGTAGGTAAAAAGTGGCGAAAGAGGGTTTTTAACCCTCTTTTTGCCCAATCATTTCTACAACATCTTCGGCTGTTAGTTTACCATAGTGGTTGTGCATCTGGTCTGTTTTGTGACCAGTTACTACCTTTGCTATTTCGCTTGGTACGCCTTGTTTTTTCATCTTATGGATCATGGTGTGCCGCAACACATGCGGCGTGATCAATTCAAAATCAGGAATATCTTTGTTACGCAAGCGCACCCGCGACATCGCTTTGGTCACTGAGCTTGGGTCATTATAAATAAAAACCTTACCTGAATTCTTTTCGCCGATTCGTCTCAATACATCTACAGCCTTTGGTAGTAATGGGATTCCTACCAAGGCTTGGCCATCGCTCCGTCTGTCCTTATTTATGACATAGGCTATTTTCTCATCGAGGAAGATATTTTCCCAGAGTAACTCTACCAGTTGTGTGCGCCGCATTCCTGTTTCAAGCCCTAGTTCCACCAGGTCTTTCAACGAATGGCCATCGCCATACTTTCCACAGGCAATCAAAAGCTTTTCAATGAGACTGTCCGAACGGATAGGTTTTCTTTCGACCCTATCGTTGGGAATATGTTTTAAAAGTAGCTTCACATTAACTGGATTGCCTTGTGGCATACTAAGGTGCCACTCAAATCGAGCATATTCGATCACTCGGCTTATCTCTGATAGATCCTCTTTCAGAGTCTTTCGCCTAACCTCTTGCTTTCGTTCATCCCTGAAGGCTTGTAAGTGGGCTGGAGCCAGCTCTGCAAGAAGAACGTCGCCGATAGGTCTGTCAGCGATCTTGTGAAGCTTAGAGCTTAGTTGGCGTGCATATTTCTCTCTGGATGTGATCAAGGGGGCAACTTCTTTGGCATATCGCTTTAAAATGCTGGCAAGAGTCGTTGTTTTTGCGGCTCTTTCATCTACATACTGTCCGCTATTCATTTCATGCAGTTTTCGATTGCGCCAATCACAGGCTGCATCCACATCATCAAAAGTTTTTGATGCAGTGGAAAAGCCTCGTCTGCGGATGGTTGCTTTATACTGAAAGGCACCAACATAGTCTAAATTTCGCTCTGTTTCGCAGATTCGTTTTGCTCTTCGGTCGGCGTTGATTAGGTCTTGTCGAATGTCCATATTGCACCTCCTAGCAGAGGTAGTTTACCAAGATTGCACTACTATTGCACTAAATAGGTGTATTTTGGACAAAAAGAAAGGCTCCCGATCTCTCGGAAGCCTTGCTATTGTTTGGTTGCGGGGGCAGGACTTGAACCTACGACCTTCGGGTTATGAGCCCGACGAGCTACCACTGCTCCACCCCGCGTCACTTGGCGGCGAACATTATCGTCGAAGTTGGGGAAGTCAAACTTTTATTGTATGGCGAGTAATAAGGTCTCAATAGCATCGGTATCAATACAGACTTCGCGGCTGGAAGTAGGCGTAATAATAGCTTCTTTTTTGAGTGAACTGATGGCACGAGAGATAGTTTCACGACTGCTTGAAAGCTGGTCTGCGATAAGTTGATGGGTTGGTAGGCGAATAAGGGTGCCTGCATTAGTAGTTTTTCCAAAGCGCTCACAATAGTCTTGCAGATAGCTATAGAGGCGATGGGGTACATCCATGGTGCTTATGCGTTCAAGGATTAAGCTAGTTCTGCGTAAGCGAGAGACAACCTCTGAGAGAAGCTTGAGTGAAAGTTCAGGCTTTTTAAGTAATAAACGCTCAAAATCACGGCGACGAATTTGGGCGATTTTAGCAGTTTCAAGGGTGGTGACCGTGGCTGAACGAGGTTGCTTATCCAGTAGTGACATTTCACCAAAAAAAGAACCTTCTTCAAGTAGTGATAGAATAACTTCACGACCATCTGGAGCGTAATATGAAATTTTAACTGAGCCATGAAGCAAAACAAACATGGAATTACCATCATCACCAGCTTGCACAATTACATTGTTTTTTCCAACATTATGGGTTGTGGCAATCGAAATGACAGCTGCAATTTCATCTTCATTTAACTCAGTAAAGAGCGGGACTTTTTTGAAAATTTGTTGCATACTTTGTTTACTCCGTTGGCTTTTGAATCAATTGAACCGCCCATGTAGCAATGAGAGCGGATGGTAGTTTTTCTTGGATAAGAGGTAGCGCATGATGAATTTTTTCTTTCGTATCGATGGCTTCAATAACCAAAGGTAGGCTTGAAGAAAGCTCTAAGAATGAGGTGCTATGTACGCCATGCTTACCAAGTCCTTCAATGCCACGAAATACGGAGACACCTTGCAAGCCTGCTTGTTGGCACAAACTTAAAATAGCCTCTAAAGCGGGGGTGTGCTGGATGCTGTCTGATTCGGAAAGGTAAATACGAAGGCATATTCCTGTTTGCATGACCTCTTACCTCCCTTTTATTACAATATGCTTAAACGTAGTATGCTATTTGAATGAAAGCAAGCGGTGATAAGTGCTATGTTTGCAGGTGTAAGCTATCAAGATAAGCGCACAAAGCTTATTGCAAACGTGTTAATGCGGCAGCACCCAATAACCCAGCTTGATCATTTAATGTAGAGGCTAATACATGAATTTTGTGTTGCATGGGTGGAATCAGCTGATGATTAAGGGACTGCATGATGGAAGGGTGTAAGAAGGACCAAGCACCAATAAGACCGCCACTGATAGTTACAGTGTGTATGTCGAGTAGTTTTACGGCTTCAGCAATAGCCATGCCGAGCTTATGCCCAGCATTTTCTAAAACATTGATTGCGTGCTGCTCACCCTGCAATGCTTTTTTATAAATATCTTTGCTACTAAGTTGTATGCCTGAAAGGTCAAAATAATGTGATGTTACGGCAGAAGCTGAAGCATAAGCTTCGACACAGCCATAACCGCCACAGCCACAAAGGCGTGCGGACGAATCTTGACTGACGCGCAAATGTCCAAATTCCATTGCCATGCCTGCTTCACCTGTATAAGGGGTATGATTTAAAACCAGCCCCCCACCGACACCTGTTCCAAGCGTGATATGTAGTAGATTTTTTTGACCCTTTGCAGCACCAAAATGCAGTTCACCGACGGCTGCGCATAAAGCATCATTTTGTGCTGTGACGGGTAGTTTTATGCGATTAGAAAGCATGTGTGCGAGTTTGAAATTTTTAAGGTTTGGTAGGTTGGGGGATGATGCTAATATGCCTGAATGACCCATGAAGAAACCAGGGAAGCCAATGCCAACCGCTTCTATGCGGGGTTCATTTTTTATAAAAGTGTTAAAGAAGTCTTCTAATATTTGAATAACATCATGCTCTGTTATTTTTGTATGGCTTAAATGAGCTTGTACATGTTTTTCATCATAGATATGCCCAGCTTTATCAATGATGGCAGCGCGGATATTGGTTCCGCCTATGTCTGCGGCTAAAACAAGTTTGCTCATGGGTTGATGATTTGTTCATAAAGTGTTGCATAGGCCTTGGCAGATGCGTTCCATGATGAATCGCGTTTAAGTGCTTGAGTACGAACGCCGGACCATTTACGAGGCTGGCGGTAAACGGCAACAGCCTTTTCCAGAGCTGCATCAAAGGCTTCGGCGGTTGCATCGATAAAGTGGAAGCCTGTTGCACCTTTTTCAGGGTAGCCAATAATGGTGTCGCTTAGACCACCTGTGCTACGAGCGACGGGGACATTGCCATAACGCATTGCCATAAGTTGCCCCAAACCACATGGTTCAAAGCGTGAAGGCATAAGGAAAATGTCACCACCAGCATAGATTTGGCTGGCAAGTGCTTCATTAAAACCACAGAAAAAATACATTTGTGTGGGGTGAGCCTTGGCAAGTTCAGCCAATTGGTATTCGCTATGAGGGTCGCCAGAACCGAGAATAACCAATTGATAACCACGCTCTAACCATTTATCAGCATTAGCAATCAGCAAATCAATGCCTTTTTGATCGGCAAGACGAGAAATAAGGGTGAGAAGTGGGATGTTGTCGATTACTTCTAGTTTGCACGATTTTTGCAGGCTCTTTTTGCATTGTTTTTTACCAGCTATTTTTCCTGCTGCGTAGTTCGCAGGCAGATTTTTATCATTGGCAGGGTTCAGGCTTTGCATATCAATGCCATTCACAATGCCAGTGAGTTTGTTGCTATGATGTTGCAAGAAACCCTCTAACTCACAGCCGTATTCAGGCGTTAAAATTTCCTTGGCATAGGTTGGGCTGACGGTGGTGATGGTATCAGACATGTGAATGCCTGCTTTCATGCAGTTGATTTGATGGTGAAACTCAAAGCTTTCTGGGTTGAAATGATGGCTTGGAAGCCCTAATCGGCTCATCCATTCCGCTGGAAATACGCCTTGATAAGCAAGGTTATGAATAGTAAAAACTGTTTTGGCGTGGGCAATATTGCTGTGATGTTGGTATTGGGTTTTGAGCAATAATGGAATCATACCTGTTTGCCAGTCATGACAATGAATAATATCAATATTAGTTTTTAACAGGGCGGCAGCTTCCAGTGCAACGCGATCAAAAAGTACATAACGCAGCAAATTATCTTCATAAGCTCCGCCTGCAGGGCCGTAAATGCCTTCGCGGCCATATAAATCATCTTGTTCAATGAGAATGAAACTTAGCCCATCGACACTGGCTTTATGTAGAGGGCAATGGCGTTGTACGCCATCGGTCCACATTTCAATCACATCGCCAGTTGCTTTGCTTTGGACACCTGATTTTTCAATGGCAAGGCGATAAAAAGGCATAATAACGGTGACATCATGCCCTAAATTTCGCAAGGCTTGAGGGAGTGCGCCTGCAACATCGGCGAGTCCACCAGTTTTGGCAAGTGGCGCGGCTTCAGATGCAATAAAAATAATATGAAGTTTTTTCATGGGTTCCCCTTATAGCTGGTGTTACACTGTCTGCCGCGCATGATAACAAA
The DNA here is from genome assembly GCA_027018935.1 of Mariprofundaceae bacterium. Classification (GTDB taxonomy): domain Bacteria; phylum Pseudomonadota; class Zetaproteobacteria; order Mariprofundales; family Mariprofundaceae. The sequence goes on along the minus strand of JALUXZ010000099.1, from coordinate 6,208 downwards.
TAGATGTTATTTGTCAGTTTAGCTGTTCGTAAGCTAGAATAGGCGCATGTCCAAAATTATCGTGCGTGATGCCACTGGTGAGCATAGTTACTCTATCCAAGATAGTGTAACGGTGGGGCGGCATCCTAGTAGTGTGATTTGTTTGCATGACCCGATGGTGTCGAAGCATCATGCTTGCATTAAACATATTGGCGAACATTATATTTATGAAGATTTGGGAAGCTCCAATGGTTCATTCTTAAATGGAATTCGTGTTTCTAGGCATCCTTTTTCTGATGGTGATGTGATTACTTTAGGTAAAGTTGATTTGATTTTTCATGCTTTTTCTGAGGATGAAAAGTTGGCAAGCATGGTTGATATTTCGCGTATGTCAGAGGCAAGTGAGGTGCATGACCGCATTGAGGTTGCTGGTCTTGAGCAGTTTCATGCTGAAAGTGAAGTTGCAGATTTAAACGTTTTACGTGAAGACTATGAAAAATTACGCTTGGGTAGTGAGTTAATGCACGCCTTGGGAGTGCACCGTGAGTTATCAACCGTGCTTGAAAGTGCTGCGGATGAATTATTGCGAATTTTTCGTGCGGATCGTTGTATGATAATGTTATATCAAAAGGCGAATGATGAGCTTGTACCCAAAGTGGTTCGTTCACATATGGATTCAGATGATCAGTTGGTGGTATCAGGATCAATATTGGCTGAGGTTCAGCAGAGTAAACTAGCCGTGTTATTATCGGATGCGAGCCAAGACTCCCGTTTTTCGCAGGCATCAAGCCTTATTATGCAAGGCATTAAATCCGTAATGTGTGCACCCATTGTTGATGGTGAAACATTTCTTGGTGTTGTGCATTTGGATAGTCAAAAGCATGGTGTTTCGGGCTTTACCCGTAAAGACTTGCAGCTTTTAACGGGCATAGTGCAATATATCGCTATGGCGATTGCCAATGCGCATTTATTACATAAAGTTGAACAGGAAGCGCGCTCTAAAGTGCAATTTGAACGTTTGCTTTCCCCCAGTGTGGTTGAGCAGGTCATGAGCGGCGCGGTAAGTCTTGAGAAAGGCGGTCAGTTGCGTGATGTTACAATTTTATTTGCCGATATTCGTGGTTTTACGCGTTTATCACACTGTTCAGAGCCGACACGCATTGTGGCGATGCTTAACCGTTATTTTGAAATGGTAGTCGATATTGTTTTTAAACATGGCGGGACGGTTGATAAATTTATTGGTGATGAAATTATGGTGTTATTTGGTGCACCGTTAGCCATGGAAGATGCGGCAGATAGGGCTGTTGCGTGTGCGTTGGAAATGCAAGGTTCTTTGGAGAAATTTAACCTTAATCAGAAAAAGTATGAGGAAGATGCTGTGCATATTGGTGTTGGAGTAAATTCGGGAGAAGTTGTTGTCGGTTCGATTGGTTCAACACGGACTATGCAATATACCTGTATTGGTGATGCAGTGAATGTAGCTTCGCGTTTGACTTCGCATGCTAAACCTAGAGAGGTGATTATTAGTGATGTTACCAAAAAACGTTTAAAAAGACCTTTTGAGTATGAAGCACTGCCTCCTTTTTCAATGAAAGGGATTGATGGCACTACTGGGGCATGGTTTGTGAAAGAAACACTGGATGATACCAACTCATAAAATCATTTCTTTTAGGTGAAATGCTTACCTATGTACGTTAGAGTACTGTGCTGAGGGTAAGGGGTTTTATTATATGACAACACTGACTAAATCTTCAGCATGGCAAGCACTACAGGCGCATTATGAGAGTATGAAAGGTGTTCATATGCGTGATTTGTTTGCAGAAGATCATGCGCGTTTTGAACGTTTTTCTTTGCAATTAAATGATTTGCTTGTGGATTATTCCAAAAATATTCTTACCAATGAAACGAAGAAGCTTTTGATGGATGTGGCGCGTGAGCGCGGTGTAGAAGCTATGCGAGATCGTATGTATGCTGGCGAAGCGATTAATAATACTGAAGGTCGCGCTGTATTACATGTAGCACTGCGTAATCGCTCGAATCGTCCGATTAAGGTCGATGGTAACGATGTGATGCCTGATATTAATGCAGTGTTGGATCGTATGCGAGATTTCACCGAAAAAGTCCGCAGTGGTGAATGGAAAGGTTGCACCGGTAAACGTATTACAGATATTGTAAATATTGGTATTGGTGGCTCTGATTTGGGACCAGTGATGGCTTGTGAAGCACTCAAGCCGTATGGTAAAGATGATTTAAAAGTGCATTTCGTATCCAATGTTGATGGCACACAGATGGTCGAAACATTGAAAGGTTTGAGTCGTGAGCAGACCTTGTTTGTCATTGCTTCCAAAACATTTACTACACAAGAAACCTTAACCAATGCCAAAACAGCACGGAATTGGTTCTTAACCCGTGGTGGTAGCAAGGCGGCTGTTGCCAAACATTTTGTGGCGGTTTCAACCAATGCCAAAGCGGTTGAAAATTTCGGTATTGATACAGAGCATATGTTTGAGTTCTGGGATTGGGTAGGTGGTCGTTATTCTTTATGGAGTGCTGTTGGTCTTTCGGTTGCGTTGTATTTGGGTATGGATCATTTTGAGTGTATGCTCAATGGTGCACATGATATGGATGAGCATTTTCGCACGGCTCCATTGGAAGAGAATATACCTGTAGTTTTGGGTATGTTGGGTGTTTGGTATAATAATTTTTGGCATGCTGATTCACATGCGATTTTGCCATATGATCAGTATATGCACCGTTTTTCCGCCTATTTTCAGCAAGGAGATATGGAAAGCAATGGGAAGTCAGTCACCCGTGATGGCGAAGCGGTGGATTATTCGACAGGCCCAATTATTTGGGGTGAGCCAGGAACCAATGGTCAGCATGCATTTTATCAGCTGATTCATCAGGGAACGAAGTTGGTCACCAGTGATTTTCTAGCGCCGATTGATAGCAAGAATCCAATTGGTCAGCACCATATGATTTTATTATCAAACTTCTTTGCACAGACCGAAGCTTTGATGTGTGGCAAAACAGAGCAGGAAGTACGCACTGAGTTGGAAACGAGTGGTCTTGAAGGTGAGGCTCTAGAAGCCTTGCTGCCGCATAAAGTTTTTGCAGGCAACAAACCTTCTAATTCTATTTTATTCCAAAAATTAAACCCGGGTATGCTGGGTAGTTTGCTTGCGATGTATGAGCATAAGATTTTTGTGCAAAGTGTTATTTGGGATGTGAATGCTTATGATCAATGGGGTGTTGAGTTGGGTAAACAACTGGCTCGAAAGATTTTGCCTGAGCTGATGTTTGATGATGAAGTGGAGAGTCATGATGCTTCGACCAACGGTTTGATTAATTATTATAAGACACACCGTAAAGAATCATAAGGTATGGGAAGCTTTAAAGAAGTTATGAACTCGCATCTTGTGTCCAAAATATCCAAACGCTGCATTGTAAACCTTTGCAATAGTTTGGCTGTTAGGCGTGATTTTGGCTTTGATTTTAAAGATTCTGAATCACAAACTACTTCATTTAGGCTTATTCAGAATTTCTCATGCTTGCCATGCACAACTTGAAACATATACTGCGCGCCACTCGATGGATTTGCTGCAGTATGAATAACATTGAGAGAAACTGGAAACGCACGGAGACTTGGAGAGATGGCTGAGTGGCTGAAAGCGCACCCCTGCTAAGGGTGTATAGGTTTACTCCTATCGAGGGTTCGAATCCCTCTCTCTCCGCCACCGTTGTGTTGGTCGGTTTGCTTTTGATGGCGTTGGTTTTACTCTCAGGTTGCGATAATAAGCCTGAGAATAACATTCAGTGGCAATTGCCATTGCAAGCACCAGAAGATGTACATGTGTCTGATTTGCATGCTGTGTTACCTGCATGGGCAGCAGCAAGAGAAGGGCATATTGATTTGGTCTTCTTGCATAAGAATACAGCCAGGAAATCGGTTGTATCTGTGGTTAAAGGGCAGCCTGTCACATTTAAAGGCTGGCAAGTTCGGGTGTTGGGATTGGCTCAAGGATTGCGTATCAAATCTGGGGCTTTCCTTGATGATGAAAGTGTGCATAATGCGGCGGCGTTCGTTGAGTTGCTCAGAGATGATAAGCTTATGTATCGCGGTTGGTTGTATCAGGAATTTCCAGAGTTGTTTGGTCTGGACGATGCAGGTTGGAAAATATGGTTGAATGACGTTATTATTCAACCAGTTTTGTTGGAAAACAATGAAAAAACAGGCTCCCTTAGCTCAGCTGGATAGAGCATCTGACTACGAATCAGAAGGCCGGGCGTTCGAATCGCTCAGGGAGCACCATATAATTATAAAGGGAGTTGCGAGAAATCGTAGCTCCTTTTTTTTTCTATATTTTTAGCATAGTTACAGGAGTTTTATATGTTTGCTTTATATTACAAACATGTAGGGAGTGTGAAGGATGATGTTCTTTCTGGCCTTACAGTTGCCTTCGCGCTTGTCCCAGAAGCAGTTGCCTTTGCTTTTGTTGCGGGTGTAAACCCTTTGGTCGGCTTGTATGGTGCATTTTTAATGGGGATTGTGACATCTTTGGTGGGTGGTCGACCTGGCATGATTTCTGGAGCGACGGGTTCAATGGCTGTGGTCATGGTGGCACTGGTTTCGCAGCATGGTGTGGAATACCTGTTTGCCACTATTGTACTTACAGGCATCTTGCAAATGATTTTTGGTGGACTGAAATTTGGTAAATACATTCGCATGGTTCCATACCCTGTGATGCTTGGTTTTGTAAATGGTTTAGCGATTGTTATTTTCTTGGCACAAATGGAGCAGTTTCAGGTTGAAGGGGCGGATGGTATGCTGCATTGGCTGGCTGGCGCACCCATGTTTACCATGCTTGGGCTGGTTGTCTTAACCATGTCGATTATGTTTTTCCTTCCCAAGATTACACGTGCGATTCCTGCAGGTTTGGCGGCAATTATTACCATTAGTTTGATTGTTATTTTTGGCGGAGTGGATACAAAATCGGTAGGCGATATTGCTGATATTAGTGGTGGATTTCCGATGTTTCACTTGCCGAGTGTGCCACTGAGTTTTGAAACGCTTTGGATTATTGTGCCTTATGCAGTAATTTTGGCAGGTGTTGGTTTGATTGAATCATTATTGACCATGACAGTTGTCGATGAAATGACCAATACACGCGGGCAGGGAAATCGTGTATCTATCGGACAAGGCTTGGGCAATACCATCAATGGATTTTTTGGTGGTATGGGTGGCTGTGCAATGATTGGTCAAACGATGATTAATGTGTCTTCGGGTGGCCTGCGTAATTTATCGGGTATTGCAGCAGCTTTATTTTTACTTATATTTATTATGTTTGCTTCTGATTTGATTGCGATGGTGCCTGTGGCGGCATTGGTAGGACTGATGTTTATGGTGGTGATTGGTACGTTTGAGTGGGGAAGTTTTAATTTACTTAAGAAAGTGCCGATGGAGGACTCTTTTGTAGGTATTCTGGTTGCGACGGTGACTGTATTTACCGACTTGGCAACGGCGGTAATTATTGGCGTAATTGCTACAGCATTGGTATTTGCATGGAAGCAAGCAAGACATATTTATGCTGTGGTTGAAGTGCATGACAATGGTATCAAAACTTATCGTGTACATGGACCCTTATTTTTTGCTTCAGTACATCGTTTTCATGAGTTGTTTGACCCCGAAAATGACCCCGATGAAGTCTATATTGATTGTGCTATGTCTCGCATTGCAGACCACTCTGCGATTGAAGCGATTGATAGTCTTGCTGAACGTTATAAAAAGGCAGGGAAACGTCTTCATTTGGTACATTTAAGCTCTGAATGTCAGAAGTTATTGACCACTGCGGCTGAATTAGTGGAAGTGAATATGTCAGAAGATCCGAATTACCATGTCGCTGATGATAAGTTGGCCAGCTAAGCATGGCGGTAAAATCGACGATTTTTAAGGTTGAGTTGGAAGTCACTGATATGGATCGTAACCATTATCAGGATTACCAATTAACCATTGCCCGCCACCCATCTGAAAATGATGAGCGTATGATGGTGCGTCTGTTATCTTTTGCTTTAAATGCGCATGAGTTTTTGCAGTTTACCAAAGGTTTGAGTACCGATGATGAGCCAGATATTTGGCAGAAAAGTCTAAGTGATGAGATTGAATTGTGGATTGATCTTGGGCAACCAGATGAAAAGCGTATTCGTAAGGCATGTGGACGGGCTAAAAAGG
>JALUXZ010000098.1 GCA_027018935.1 Mariprofundaceae bacterium | reverse complement strand
TCAACATTGATTTTTGTCGATCAGGATAAAGCCCAAGAGATTCGCCAAGATCAATTGGATTGCATGGGTTGCCTATCACAATGTGCCTTTTCTAACTGGGCTGCGAATGATTTAGGTACAACTGGTAGAAAAGCTGACCCCCGCAGCTTTTGTATTCAAAAGACCCTACAATCCGTTGCCCATGATGGCGAACTTGAACACAACCTTATGTTTGCAGGTCACGCTGCTTATCGCTTTGGTGAAGACCCTTTTTATAAAGATGGTTACATCCCAACTGTAAAAGAATTGGTAGACCGTATTGCAACAGGTGATTAAACAAATAATATAGGAAGTATGTGACACTCATGCAGGCACAATTTCTAACCTTTTTTAAACCTCTGCTTGGTGCCTTACGAGATTTGGCTCCGATTGTGTTGGTGATTGTTGTTTTCCAGCTGTTTGTCCTGCATCAACCTGTTCCTAACTTACCTGCCATGTTAACGGGTTTTGTCTGTGTTTTATTCGGCTTAACTCTTTTTATCCAAGGCTTAGAATTGGCACTATTCCCCATAGGAGAAAAATTAGCTTATTCATTTGCCAAGAAAGGCAGTTTATTTTGGCTATTATTATTCGCATTTTTACTTGGTTTTGGCACAACCATCGCTGAACCAGCCTTGATTGCCATTGCAGGAAAAGCAGCAGATATTGCAGCACAAGCGCACCTAATCGGTACAAGTGAAGTAGATAAATCCTCCTATGCTAATGGTTTACGTTTAAGCGTCGCTTTATCTGTCGGGTTGGCTATTTTTCTGGGTGTATTACGCATTCTACGCGGTTGGTCGTTGCCTATTATGATTATTACTGGCTATTTAATGGTTCAACTACTTACACCATTTGCACCCAAGGAAATTATTGGTATCGCTTATGATTCAGGTGGTGTCACAACCTCTACGATTACCGTACCACTGGTTACGGCATTGGGCATCGGACTAGCCTCTTCCATTGCAGGTCGAAATCCTGTACTTGATGGTTTTGGGCTTATCGCATTCGCATCATTAATGCCAATGTTATTTGTCATGATATATGGCATGATTGTATTACCATGAGTGAATTTTTAACACTTCTTGGCAATACACTTTGGCGTACAATTTGGGATGTTATGCCCATTATCTTCACACTTTTTTTCTTTCAATATGTCATCTTAAAACAACCCATTGCCCATATCTCACAAGTAATTAAAGGTTTATGCTTTGTAATTCTTGGCTTGGCTCTTTTTCTTGTTGGCTTAAAAGAAGCCATTTTCCCTCTTGGCGATACCATGGCAAAGCAACTAACAAATCCTGCATTTTTATATGCCGATGGTATTATCGGTAATTATCTATGGTCAGATTATGTTTGGGTCTATCTATTCGGGTTTTCCATTGGTTTTGCCACCACATTTGCTGAACCCGCATTGATTGCCGTTGCTCTAAAAGCACAGCATATATCTGCAGGCTCTATCCAAGCATTTGGTTTGCGTGTTGCCGTCGCATTAGGCGTAGCTACAGGCGTGGCTATTGGTTGTTTTCGTATCGTTACGGGTGGTCCTTTATGGGTCTTTATTATGGTTGCTTATATCATCGTTATTATTCAAACATTCTTCGCATCCAAAACAATTATTCCTTTGGCATATGATTCAGGAGGGGTAACAACCTCCACTGTCACAGTACCTTTATTGGCAGCACTTGGGCTGGGTTTAGCCAGTACTATTCCCGGTCGAAGCCCCATGATTGATGGTTTTGGGCTTATCGCTTTTGCCAGTGTATTCCCCATTATCAGTGTTTTATTTTATGCCCAAATATCAACATGGCTTGAATACCGCCAAAAAGGACAAGCACACAAGGAGTAACTATGAAATTTAAACTAATTATCGCTTTTATTGAAGACACCAAAACCGATAAAATCATGAAAGCAGCACGTAAAGCAGGTGCAACTGGCGCAACGGTTGTATCCGATGCGCGAGGTGAAGGACTGAAGCCTCAACATACTTTCTTTGGTCTTAACCTTGAAGCACATCGCAATATGCTGATGTTTATTGTTGAAGAGCATTTAAGCCGTGCTGTTCTTGAAGAAATATCATCTGTTGGCGGCTTTAAAGAGACACCCGGTAGCGGTATTGCTTTTCAAATTGATATTGAAGATGCTGTCGGTTTAGAGTCCCAAATTCATGCTATTCAAGACTCCATCGCAAACAAAGAAAAGAGCTAAGTATGCAGTGCACGCAATAAGCCCTCGGCTTTATGCTCTGTCTCAAACCGCTCCTTTTCTGGGTCAGAGTCTGCCACAATACCAGCACCAGCTGCCCAATGTAATTGCTTCGTATCATGCCAAAAACTACGAATTAAAATATTGAAGTCAGCACTACCATCATAGGCAATATAACCCACAGAACCTGTATAGGGACCACGTGCCTGATGCTCTAATGCATGAATAATTTCCATACAGCGCACCTTTGGACAACCTGTAATCGTTCCACCAGGAAACATCGCCTGAAACAAATCAACCACATCATGCCCTTCTGCCAAGCGTCCGCGAACATTGGAAACAATATGCTGTACTGTTGAA
>JALUXZ010000097.1 GCA_027018935.1 Mariprofundaceae bacterium | reverse complement strand
TGCGGTTACGCCCTTCACGCAGTGCTTGATCACGCATGCCATTGACTTCATTCAATAACGCTTGCCCATCATAAAAGGCAGGCTTAAAACGCGCCTGTGTTGGTGATACGCCAAGGTATTGCAATAAAGGCGCATCGTGAGTCCAATACAACGCTGAATCGCTATCAGCTTCATGGCGCAGGCCTTGGTTGCAGGGCATGGTGAACGTATCGCCTTGCTGCCATGTGATGACACCATCATCACAGATGGTACGACCTGATCCGCGCATCACAAAAAATACTTCAGATGTGGCTTCGGCATGGGTTTTAATAGATTCACCCGCACAAATGCGCACATAATTCGCCAGTAGGCTTGGTGATGTGGCGGCATAGGATGTGCCAAGCACATCGGCAATATTGAGTTCGATGACGCGGGTTTCGCCTTGTTCATGTAATGATGCAGGGAATGGCTGAATAGGCACACCCTTCAAATCGGGTGTTGCTGCCGCTGAATACTCCCAGTTCACAACTTGTTTTTTCCATTCTGTGTTTAAAGTATTCATACATTTTTCTCCGACATAAATCATATTCGACCGCAAAACATAGCAGATTTATCACTTACGTGCAGTGCAGTGCGAAGCTGCTAGCTTGGCGGCATGTCTAATGAAGAAACACTGCTTACATTTCCATGCCAGTTTCCCATTAAAATTATGGGTCTGCAATCAGATAGCTTTGAAACCGCGATGGTCATGGTTGCACGTAAATACATCCCGAATCTTGGTGAAGGTAGTGTAAAAAGTAGACCAAGCAAAACAGGTAAATACCTTTCTGTAACCATTACGTTTCAAGCCACGAGCCGCGAGCAGCTGGACAACCTTTACCGTGAACTTTCAGCCCGTGATGATGTAAAAATGGTGTTGTAAGCAGCCATGCAAATTCTCATCATTGCCTATGTATTGCCCGAGCCAAAATCTACAGGTTCAGGTGCTAGAATGATGGAATTGATACGATTGTTTTTGGCACAAGGTTGGTCGGTACATATGGCTAGCCCTGCACAGGCAACGGATTATTCAGAAGATTTGAATGCTTTGGGCATCAAAACATCCGAAATAATAGTCAATGATAGCAGTTTTGATGATTTTATTGCCAAAATGCAGCCAAATATTGTGCTTTTTGATCGTTTTGTGATGGAAGAGCAATTTGGCTGGCGAGTTGCCAAGCAATGCCCAGATGCCATGTGTATGCTCGAAACCATTGATTTACATTGTTTGCGTGAAGCAAGGCGTCAGCAGACAAAGCGTACCCATATGGTTGCTTTAGAGCCTGATAAGGCAGATTTATACAGCGATATTGCCTTGCGTGAAATTGCAGCGATTTATCGCTCGGATCTATCGCTGTTGATTTCAGATTATGAGATGGATGTGCTGAATAAATACTTCGGAGTTGCCAATGATATTTTGCATTTATGCCCATTTATGCTGGATGCACCTGCCACAGACAACCTGCCTACATTTGAACAACGCCAACATTTTATAAGCATCGGCAATTTCAGGCATGCACCCAACTGGGATGCAGTGCTTTGGCTTAAGCAAGAGATATGGCCATTGATTCGGGCTAAATTACCCAAAGCTGAACTGCATATTTATGGTGCATATACACCGCCCAAAGCCACAGCTTTGCACAATGCCAAAGACGGTTTTTTGATAAAAGATAGAGCAGATTCTGTTGCTGAAGTGATGCGGCAAGCGCGTATCAATCTTGCACCATTGCGTTTTGGTGCAGGCATCAAAACCAAGCTTGCCGATGCTATGATGTTTGCTACGCCAAGTGTGACAACATCGGTAGGTGTCGAAGGTATGACAGGTGGTTTGTCATGGGGTGGAAGTGTTGTTGATGATGCACAAGGTTTTGCAGATGCTGCTGTTGCCCTATATCAGCAAGAAACAAATTGGATGCAAGCACAGCAGCGTGGCACGGCAATTTTGCACACTCTTTTTGCCCCTGAAAAAAATGGACAAGCATTGCTTGAGCGGATGCAGCAGGTGATGGAGAATCTAGAGCAGCATCGGCAGCATAATTTTACAGGTTTGATGTTGAATCATCACCATCATCGCAGTACAGAGTTTATGTCGCGTTGGATTGAGGTGAAAAACAAGGTATCTTAGAAGATGTCGCTGTGCCAAAGGAGAGTTTTTTATGTCCAAGGTTGAAAATGCAAGTTTGATGGTAGAAAAGCATGGAAGAACATGGGATGCCATGTCAAATCCTAGGAAATATCAATCAATGTTGCATGGTTTAACTCGGCAAGCATTTGACACATTATGGAAGGAGAATCCCGCAGTAGTGTTTGCCAATTTTTCACATATTGCATACTACGATGCGGAGCATGTCCATGCATGTTTAATACCCTTAGGATTTGATGTAACATGTTATGATGATGGACATGGCAGGCAGGGTTTTCTGGCAGTGGATGGGGAGAAAGCACTGCTATGTTTTCGTGGTACTGAAGCATCAGATATTCAAGATTTACTTGATGATATAAAGATTTTCCCTACGGCATATCAAGGTGCGGTGGTGCATAGAGGCTTTTTAAATGCCGCGCTATCATTGTGGGAGCCGC